>JBBRUB010000099.1:0-8744 GCA_038248175.1 Cytophagales bacterium
TAAACAGTCGCTCTACGTCATTGCCGGTAACCATACCGACTTGCCGGAGATGGACGCCTACCGACTGCCCAAAACCTGGCAGGACGATAACCTTTATCCCAAGATTACCGACCCGCGCGGCCATGCCGCCACCCGCAATGCCCCCGGTGGCTGGATTGCCCACATTGACCCCGACGGCAAACGCTGGGAACTCGTCAGCGCGGGCTACCGGAACCCGTTTGATATTGCCTTCAACGAAAATGGCGATATGTTCACCTACGACTCCGATATGGAGTGGGACTTTGGCACGCCCTGGTACCGGCCTACGCGCATCTGCCACGCCACCAGCGGCAGCGAGTTTGGCTGGCGCACGGGCAACGGCAAGTGGCTCCCCGCCAACCCGGATAACCTGCCCCCGGTCCTGAACATCGGGCAGGGGTCGCCCACGAACGTGATGTACGGGCAAAACGCGAAGTTTCCGGCCAAATACCGGCAGTCGCTGTATGCGTTTGACTGGAGTTTCGGAATTATTTACTCGATTCATCTGAAGCCGAAAGGAGCGTCGTATGATGCCGTTCGGGAAGAGTTTTTGTCCGGTTCACCGCTTGCCCTGACCGACGGGGTTATTGGTCCCGATGGCGCCATGTACTTCATGACGGGTGGCCGCAAACTGGAGTCTGACCTGTACCGGGTCTATTACGCCGGGCCGGAGTCAACCGCGCCGGTAGCCGTTGCCCCGCTCACCAAAGAAAACCAGTTACGTCGGCAGTTAGAGCAGTTTCATAGCGGGCCAAACCCAGGAGCGCTGGCTGTAGCGTGGCCCAATCTAAACCACCCCGACCGCTTTGTGCGCTATGCCGCCCGGATTGCCGTGGAGCATCAGCCCGTGAGCGGGTGGCAGGAACGCGCCCTGACCGAAACCGACCCCCAACGCGCCACGCAGGCCATAATTGCCCTGGCCCGGAGCAGCGACGTGAAAAAAGACGATGCCCGGCATGGAGATGCGGCCTTACGGGGAAAGATGATTGACGCGCTGGCAAAAATCAACTACGCCCAGCTTCCCGAATCGCAGCAGTTCGATTTGGCGCGGGCGTTTGAACTGATCCTGACGCGCACCGGGACGCCAGAAGGAGCAGAAAAGGCAAAAATTATCGCCTACCTGAACCCGCATTATCCGGCCAAAACTGCCGGACTGAACCGGGAACTGAGCCGCGTCCTAATTTCGCTGAATGCGCCCGGTGTCATCGAAAAAACGCTGACGCTGATGGCCATGAAAAATGAACCCGGCAGTAACGATCTTGATCTCAATACCGCTACGGCATCGTCGGATTTGATTCTGCGTAACCCGCAGTACGGACTGGACATTGCCCGGATGCTGGCCAACGTGCCGCCCCTTCAGCAAACGTTTTACGCTACCATGCTCAGCCAGGCTAAAACGGGCTGGACACCCGCCCTGCGCGACCAGTATTTCGGCTGGTTCGCTACCGCCCTCAGTTACCAGGGTGGATTGAGCTACATCGGGTTCATTGACCGGGCGCGGAAACTGGCCCTTGTCAACGTACCTAAAGAGCAGGTTGCCAGATACGAGAAATTGTCGGGAGCAGATAAAATGAGTAAATCCGGCAACGATATCGCGTCGGATTATGCGCCCAAAGGTCCGGGTCGCTCCTGGAAAGTAGAAACCGCGCTGGCCGTGCTGGACAGTGGTATGGCTGATCCAAGCTTTGATACGGGGCAGAAAATTTATGCGGCTGTTTTGTGTGCGCGTTGCCACGCCATGGGCGGACAGGGGAGCGACATCGGCCCGAACCTGTCGCAACTGGGTACTCGCTTTTCTAACAAGGATATGCTCGAAGCCATTATTCACCCCGACAAAGCCATTTCTGACCAGTACGCTTCTACAATCTTCACCCTGAAAAACGGACAGTCGGTGCTGGGGAGGCTGGTGAACGAGGACAAAACCAGTTATTCAGTTTCGCAGAACCCATTCGCTGCCGACGAGCTGCGCAAAATTCCGAAGAAAGACGTGGTCTCCAGCAAACTTTCGACGGTCTCCATCATGCTGCCCGGTCTGATCAATAGCCTGAACCCAACCGAGCTGAAAGATTTGGTAGCCTACCTGAAAGCGGGTGGTAACCCCGAAAATTCGGTCTATAAAGGAACCGACAAAGGCGCGAAAGGAAGATAACGTTTCCTGTCATTCCGAGGAACGAGGAATCTCATTGTAGCGCAGATTCCAATCGACGCACGCAAGATTCCTCATTCTTCGGAATGACAAATTATGTGAAAGGACAAAAGCCCGCTCACGCACAATGAATAGACAAACCACCAAAACGGGGTTAGCCGTAACATTACTGTTTGCTGCACTCACAATTACCCAGTCCTGCGTCGCGCAGAAAAAAAATAAAGACGGTTTCAAATCCATCTTCGACGGGAAAACGCTCACCGGCTGGGAGGGCGACCCGACGTATTGGCGGGTTGATAACGGAAATCTGGTGGGTGAGATTACACCGGCTACGCTCCTAAAAACCAACTCATTCATCATCTGGAAAGGCGGGCAACCTGCTGATTTCGAGTTCAAAGGCGAGTTCCAGATTACCGAAGCCGGTAACTCCGGCATTAACTACCGCAG
This sequence comes from Cytophagales bacterium, assembly GCA_038248175.1. Lineage (GTDB taxonomy): Bacteria > Bacteroidota > Bacteroidia > Cytophagales > Spirosomataceae > Spirosoma. The sequence continues at coordinate 2,612 of JBBRUB010000099.1, forward strand.
CGAGCAACTGCCCTCATCCGAGGTACCCTTCGCCCTGCGCGGCTACCAGGCCGATATTGACGGGAAGCGTACCTATACCGGGCAGAACTACGAAGAACGCAAACGGACTACATTGGCCTATCGCGGGCAGAAAACCGTTATTCCGTCTTACGGGGGGACTGATTCACCCGAAGCTGTCCGGGCCAATGTGAAAAAAAATGCCTGGAGTGCCATGCAGGTGGTCGGATCGCTGGGTAGTTCGGACTCGCTTAAAACGCTCATCAAACCCGAAGACTGGAACACATTCCGGTTAGTTATCCGGGGTAATCATCTTCAGCATTATATCAACGACGTGCTGATGAGCGACGTAACCGATAACGACACCGTAAATGGTAAAGCCAAAGGGTTACTCGGCGTTCAGGTACACGTTGGCCCACCCATGAAGGTGCAGTACCGGACGTTGATGTTGAAGGAATTGTAGTATGACCCCAAACCCCTGGCATAATAAAATCGGCAATCCGGCGCAGTTGGGCGGTATCGAAACGTCGGTGCTGGACAATGGTGCGGGGCGCGGTATGCGCATTGCCTGGATCAATACCGGCACCGGCCTTCGCTATAAAGTGGTGCTGGACCGGGGTATGGACATTGCCGATGCATTCTTCAATCAACATAGTCTGGCCTGGCTCAGTCATGGTGGATTCACGGCACCCCAGCCCATTTCGGACCGGGATATTGACTGGCTTCGCACGTTTGGAGGTGGACTGCTGACCACCTGTGGCCTGACGCACGTAGGTGGCCCCGAAGCGGACGAGTACGGCGAACGCGGTATACATGGCCGCATCAGCAACACGCCTGCCCAACTCGAATCCATCGTCCAGCCTGATCCCGTGATGGGTAAACTGGACTTCAGCATTACCGGACTCATGCGCGAAACGACCGTGTTCGGGCCGAATCTGGAACTGCGAAGAACCATTTCCGGCATCCTCGGTAACCCCACGCTTCGTATCTGCGACGAAATAACGAACCTGGCCAACACACCCGCGCCGTTGATGCTGCTGTACCATTTTAATTTCGGCTGGCCACTGGTTGATGAAGGAACGAAGCTCATCTGGCAGGGCGATACACAGGCTAAGCCGGGCGGTATCAACGCCAATACGTTCAACGAAACCAGCGACTTCAAAACCTGCCCGGCTCCAATAGATACCCACAGTGGTACGGGCGAAGCCGTTGCGTTCATCGACCCAACTGCCAGCGAAACCGGCTGGTGCGAAGCCGGTCTGCACAACGAAAAACTTGGTCTGGGAGTGACTATGCGCTGGCGAAAAGAGCAGCTACCCTGGCTTATCAACTGGCAACACTGGGGCCGGGGTGAGTACGTAACGGGCATTGAACCCGCCACGCACCCGCCCATTGGCCAAACTGCCGCCCGCGCCAACAACACCCTGCTGTTTCTCCAACCCGGCGAACAGCGGATTTTTGAGTTAGAATTAAGTGTGAAGAAATAGTTTAGCCACAGAGATGCACCAGGACGCACGGAGATTCACCGGTACGCCGGCGCGGGAGAAAAAACGTTGTCAATTTCTAAAAAAAACCTCTGTGTACCTCTGTGCGTCTTAGTGCATCTCTGTGGCGAAAAATAAACCCTTAAGCAATGCAAACAGAAACCCAAACCCTTGCCCGTAAAGCCCTTGAACAGGGCGGTGGCATCCTCAGACTGACCCCCACCTGGGTACCCCGCTCATTTTGCGTGCCGGGCCGTCGTATTAAACTCCACCCCGATGATTATTACATCCTCGGGGGCGAACGGGGTGGCATTGACGAACGCTGGTTTTCCAGCACCACCCCCGCCAAAAACGGGCCACTCACCGGCGAAAATGAAGGACTCAGCCACATCGTTTTTAACGACAACGGACAGGAAATCCAGTTTTTGCTTACCGATGCGGTGGCCGAACTCCAGAGCGACCTCATTGGCGACCGGCTCTGGAACGAGTACCAAAACTGGCCTATGTACTCCAAGTTTTTCGACAACATGGGGCCGCTGCCGCACCACCTGCACCACAATGACGAACAGGCCGCGCTGACGGGTCAACTCGGCAAACCCGAAGCGTATTATTTCCCCCCGCAGGTCAATAATCACGGGGGCGATTTCCCATATACGTTCTTCGGTATTGCGCCCGGCACTACCAAAGAGCAGATTAAGGAATGCCTGATGAATTTCACGAAGGGCGACAACAAAATCACGAACTTCTCGGCAGCGTACCGGCTCGAACCCGGCACCGGCTGGGATGTGCCGCCCGGGTTGCTCCACGCGCCCGGTAGCCTGTGTACGTATGAGCCGCAGAAAGCGTCGGATATCTTTGCCATGTACCAGTCGCTGGTCAACGAAGCCATTATCCCAGAAGAACTGCTCTGGAACGGTACGCCCAAAGACCGCATCGGCGACTATGATTTGCTGATGGACGCCATTGACTGGGATCTCAATACCGATACGCATATGATGGAAAATCACTTCATGCGCCCCAAACCCGTGCATGACGAAGCCGAAATGGCCGACGCGGGTTACCGCGAGGTGTGGGTGTGCTATAAATCCCATGCCTACAGTGCCAAAGAGCTGACTGTACTGCCGGGACAGACTGTGACCATCACCGACAGCGCGGCCTACGGGCTGATTATGATGCAGGGGCACGGCACCATGAACGACTGGTCCATTGAAACGCCTTCCCTCATCCGTTACGGCCAGCTGACCAACGACGAGTTCTTCGTTAGCGAAAAAGCGGCCATGGCGGGCGTCACCATCAAAAACCCCTCCACCACCGACCCAATTGTGATGCTCAAACACTTCGGTCCGAACAACCCTGATTTAACGGTATGAACAATTACCCGAAACTCCACAACGCCACCTGGCCCGGTATCGTCGGGAAAGGCCCCGATTCTGAGCCGGTTATTCCCTTCGATACCATGCTGGAAATGACCGCCAGCGCGGAGGTCAACGGCGTGAAATTCGATGGTGTCGATTTGGGTCTGCTTGGCCCGCACGTTGATATCGACATGAGCGACGACGACATCAAACGGCTTGCCGATAAGGTTTCTGGCTATGGGCTGGAAATTGGCTCGTTGGTTGCCCCCATATGGGGTGGTCCCGTGCTGGGCAGCGATGCCGACCGGGCTGTTTTTGTCGAGATGGTTCGCAAATCCTGCCACATCGGGCAGCGGCTGCGCGAACTCGGTATCCGGCCCAACGGTGTAATCCGAATTGACTCGGCCAGCTCGCCCGGACAGTGGGACGCCGACCCGGCGGGCAGTACCCAACTCATTGCGAAGACTTTCCGCGAAGCGTGTGACGTGGCGGCTGCCTACGGCGAAAAGCTGGCCGCCGAAGGCGAAATCTGCTGGGGCGGGATGCACAGCTGGCGCACCATGGTCGATACGCTCGAAGCCGTTGACCGGCCCAATATGGGTTTCCAGGCCGACATGAGCCATACCCTGCTCTACACAATGGGCTATAACCGCGAACAGGACCGTATTCTACCCGCCGACTACGACTGGCAGGACCGCGCCGTACTGACCGACGCGCTGAAGCAGCTCACCGCTGCCCTGCGCCCCTGGACGATTGATTTTCACGTGGCCCAGAACGACGGTACGGTATTCGGCGCCGGCTCGCATGACAAAACCGGGCGGCACTGCCAGGCCCTGGACCCCAACGGCAAACTCGACGTGGCGAACGACGCCGGCTTCTGGCTGCGCGACGAAAACGGTACCCTCACCAAAGCGTTCCGCCATATCTGCTGGGATGGCTGCATGTTCCCCAATAACGTAATGAACAATTCCCAAACCTGGAACGACATCCTCGCCACCATGATACAGGTGCGGGAGAAGCACGGGTGGGTGGAATAAACTTTATACACATGAAAAAACCACTTAGAATTGGCCTGATTGGCACGGGGTTTATGGGCCGGACCCACTCGAACGGCTATAGCCAGGTGCCGCATTTTTTTCCTGAACTCCAGCACACACCCGTGTTGCAAACGGTTTGCTCACGCAACGCCGACAGCGTCCGCGCTTTTGCCGAACAGTGGGGGTATGCTTCCTCAGAAACCGACTGGCGTGCCGTGATTGCCCGTGATGACATTGACGCGGTTGACATCTGCACGCCCAACGACAGTCACGCCGAGATTGCCATTGCCGCTGCCGAAGCCGGTAAGATGATTCTGTGCGAAAAACCCCTCGCCCGCACCGTGGCCGAAGCGCAGCGGATGGTGGATGCGGTGGAGAAAGCGGGCGTGGCCAATACGGTTTATTATAACTACCGCCGTTTACCCGCCGTGACGCTGGCCAAAGAACTAATCGAGTCGGGGAAGCTGGGCCGGATTTTTCACTACCGCGCCAACTTTTTGCAGGATTGGACCATCAGTGCCGACGTACCGCAGGGTGGCACCGGCCTCTGGCGCATGGACGCCGAAGCCGCCGGGTCGGGCGTGACGGGCGATTTGCTGGCCCACTGCATCGACACCGCTATGTGGCTCAACGGGGCCATTGTGGATGTGTCGGCCATGACAGAGACGTTCGTGAAGGAACGGATGCACCAGCTAACCGGCAAAGTGGAGCCGGTGACCATTGACGATGCCTGTATTTTTCACTGCCACTTCGCCAACGGTTCGCTCGGCCTGTTTGAATCGACACGGTACGCACGGGGCCACAAGGCACTGTACACCTTCGAAATCAACGGCGAAAACGCGTCTATTCGCTGGGATTTGCACGATTTGAATCGGCTTGAATACTTCGACCACCGCGACGAAAGCATCGTGCGCGGCTGGCGGTCCATTCATGTTACCGACGGCGACCAGCCGTATATGGATAAATGGTGGGTGCCGGGGCTGGGTATTGGCTACGAACACAGTTTCGTGCATCAGATAGCCGATTTTCTGAAGAGTCTGGACGAAAACAAACCCTGCCATCCCACGTTTCAGGACGCCCTCCAAACCCAGAAAGTCTGCGAAGCCGTCATCGACTCGGCCAACTCGCGAAGCTGGAAAGATACGGGCGTGGGGAGTTTTGAGGGGTAAAAGCTTGCTTACCACCTTATTCCAATAGTTTTGTCATTTCGCACCGGCGAACCGGTCGGAATGACAAAAATCATATAAGTACAATTCTATGGCTATTGCAGAAGATGCATCCATCCCGCAAACCTCGCCCGTTGGCTTCAACCTGCTGGCGTGGTCGGCGTCTATTTCGGACGCGATGCACCCCATTACCGAACGGCTCAAACAGATTGGGTACGATGGTATAGAATGCTTTATTGACGACCAGCCCGTCGCAAATTATCAACGATTTGGTCAGCACCTGGACCAGCTTGGCCTGAAACGCACGACCGTTATGGTAATGGGTCCCGACCAGAACCCGGCCAGCGAATCGCCGACGGTACGAGCGCGGGCAGTCGATTTTCTGAAAGAAGCCATCGACCGGGCGCATGGCATGGGCGCGACGGTCATCTGCGGACCTACGCACTCGGCCTTTGCTACGTTCAGCAAACAGGCCCCGCAAGCTCACGAGTACCAGCACAGTGCCGAAGTGCTGAATGCCGTGGGCGATTATGCCCAACAGGCCGGAATCGTCTTTGCCGTAGAAGCACTAAACCGCTTTGAGTGCTACCTGTGTAATACCATGACCCAGTTATCGCATCTGATTCGCCTGGCCGACCACCCCAACATCCGGGCCATGTTCGATACGCACCACGCTAACATCGAAGAGAAACATTTTCCCGACGCTATCCGAACCATTGCACCGGTGCTGGCCCACGTCCACATCAGCGAAAACGACCGGGGAACACCCGGCAGCGGCCACATTCCGTGGAATGATACGTTCAAAACCTTGGCCGAACTCGACTACCGGGGCTGGATGACCATCGAAGCCTTCACGCGTAACGACGTTGATTTTGCCAATTCCATCGGCGTCTGGCGCGAATACAACGACCCCTGGGACATTGCCGAGAATGGACTGGCGTTCATTAAAAGAATGTAATTGTTTAGGTAGCCCAAGCGAAGCTACCGCTGAGGACGTTGGTAAGTTGCTCAACCACGTTCAGTTTGTTCTTTCTCATGGTGGAGATAAAGCCCGAAATACGGGCATAGCAAGCTGCCCCGGCCAAGGTCCGAAA
>JBBRUB010000100.1:0-8711 GCA_038248175.1 Cytophagales bacterium
ACTCTTACAAGAACCATTACAGGCAGTTTCTTCTGGACAGAGCGTGTTACAATGACCTAATGGATTTGGTTTATTATCGGCCTGGCGGTCGGCATCTTTATTCTGCGGACATTGCGCCGTAAATCGTAAACGTTATAACTGACCGGCAACGGCCTAAATTCGTAAATAAGCTTACATGGAAATTGCAATCATGGCCGGGCAGCTCATTCTGGGCTTGTCCATTTTAGTTGGACTCCACGAATTGGGGCACTTAGTAGCCGCCAAAGCCTTCGGGATGCGCGTGGAGCAGTATTTTATCGGCTTTCCGCCCAAAGTCTGGAGCATCCGCCGGGGCGAAACCGAGTATGGTCTCGGTATTATCCCTCTCGGTGGTTTCGTAAAAATAGCGGGCATGATCGACGAATCGCTCGATACGAAACACACCTCAACCGAGCCGCAGCCCTACGAGTTTCGGGCCAAACCCGCCTGGCAACGACTCATCGTGATGCTTGGCGGCATTGTCGTCAACGTCATTGTCGGCATCCTGATTTTTGTGGTGCTGGCGTATAAAAACGGCAATACGTATCTGGCGGTCAAAGACGCAAAGTATGGTATTGTTGCCTATGAACTGGCGCAACAAATTGGCCTGAAAACGGGCGACAAAATCGTTAAGGTGAACGGTAAAACGATCACCGACTTCAGCGATACGCGCAGTTCAGACGTGTTTCTGGGTACCAACAGTTCGTACACTGTGCAGCGCGATGGTCAGCTAATCGACATCGACATCCCGAACAATTTTATCGACAAGATTGCCGATAAGAAGAGTGCAGCCCTGTTTATCGAGCCGGTTATGCCGTTCGAAATTGGTTCACTGGCTCCCGGCACCCCCGCCGAGAAAGCAGGGCTGGAACCCGGCGACAAGATCGTGAGTGCCAACGGCAAGCCTGTTCAATTCTACCACGAATACATCGAAGCCGTAAAGCCACTGCACAGTAAGCCGCTCACGCTCGGCATCATTCGTAACGGCCAACCGCTGACCATTAAGTTAACGACGCTGGAAGACGGCACCATCGGCTTTTTCTCGAAATCGCTGCTGAATACCACGACCGAGGAATACACCTTTGGTCAGGCACTCGTAGTCGGTACCAATAAAGCATTTGGCGTAGTGTATGACAACATTAAGGGCTTCGGCAAGATTTTCCGGGGCGATGTTTCGGCATCCAAAGCCCTGAGCGGGCCGATTGGTATTGCCCAAAACCTCTTCGGCGGTGTCTGGGTCTGGGATCGTTTCTGGACCGTTACGGGTCTGCTTTCAATGGCTTTGGCTTTTATGAATGCCCTGCCCATTCCGGCCCTCGACGGCGGTCACGCTACGATTCTTAGTTACGAAATCATTTCAGGCCGTAAGCCATCTGACCGATTCCTCGAAGGTGCGCAGAAAGTAGGCATGGTGCTGTTGCTTGGCCTGATGGCATTCGCGATTTTCAATGATGTATTCAAGGCATTTTTCTAATGTGTTTTTTAAACACAGAGGAATGGAGTGGTCCGCCGTTGCGGTGTCACGGAGTACACAGAGAACACTATTTCGGATAGTAATCTCTGTGTACTCTATAGTTACTCTGTTTCTCTGTGTTTCAATGATTTCACGCCACGAGTTTCACGCCAGTGTGACGCAGATGCAGTACAACCCGGCAGAGCGGGCGTTCGAGATCAGCATTCGGGTATTTACCGATGACCTGGAACGAGGGTTGTCAACTATGTCGGGAACGAAAGTAAGTCTGGAGAAAGGAAAGCAGAATGCGCTGATCGAGAAATATGTGCGGACTCATTTTACCTGCATGAATGCGCAGAAGCAGCCCAAAGCGTTTCAGTACATTGGATATGAAACCGAAGCCGATGCGCAATGGATATACCTTGAGATGCCTTATGCAGAGGCTTTTTCAGGTGGTACGATGCGCCAGACTATCCTGACCGAACTGTTTGACGATCAGGTAAATATGGTTAATATCAAATACCAGAATCAGAAGAAGACCTTCGTTTTTCGGAAAAACCAGACCGTTCAGGAGATTTCGCTTCAATAAGTATCGGGTATTAGCTAAGCCTGTCTTTCGATAGTTATTTTGCGGTATGTACCATTTTGTGTGTCGAATCGTCAGAAGGTAAAGGTATTGGCATAGCTATTGCCCCTCTTTATAGTCTTATTTTACCGCCGGGCAGACCCCCGACTTTCTTTTGATTGCTGTCAGATTGGCAGTGTAGATATGATTTCAAACCAGGAATTAGCAACTCGTTTATTATTGGCCGATTTTGATTCGGATAATCTCGAAATAGTACCCCTCGGCTCGCCCGAAGGGATAGAAGAAGACTACGATTTACCCGCTAATCTGCCCGTTCTCCCCGTTCGAAATACGGTTTTATTTCCCGGCATGGTCATCCCCGTAACCGTTGGCCGCGCCAAGTCGATACGGCTGGTCAAGAAAGCCTACAAAGGCAATCGCATCATCGGCGTTACGGCGCAGCTGAACCAGCAAAAAGACGAACCAACTCCCGACGATCTGTACCGGATCGGCACGGTGGCCTACATCATCAAAATGATTACGCTGCCCGATGGTAACATCACAATCATCATTCAGGGCAAGAAGCGGTTCGAAATCGAGAAATTCACGCAGGAAGACCCGTATCTGACAGCCCAGGTAAAGCAGATTGACGACAATTTCCCGAACGTAAAGCGTAAGGAAGGTAAAGCCCTGTTGCAGTCGCTGAAAGATGCGGCTTACAAGATTCTGCGATTAAACCCCGAAATACCTCAGGAAGCCCGTATCGCCCTCGACAATATCGAAAGTCCTACATTCCTGTTGCACTTCCTGTCATCGAACCTGAATGCCGACGTAGCCGATAAACAGCGGTTGCTTGAAACCATTGACGGTGGCCAACAGGCGAACGTGTTGCTCGAATACATGCTCCGCGAGGTGCAGTTGCTGGAGTTGAAGCGCGAAATTCAGTCGAAAGCATCGTCAGATCTCGATCAGCAGCAACGCGATTACTACCTGCGGCAACAGATGAAGGTCTTGCAGGACGAACTGGGCATCGACAATCCCGATCGTGAGATTGACGAATTGCGGATGAAGGCCGATAAGAAAAAATGGCCTGCTGACGTACGTTCACATTTCGATAAGGAACTGAATAAGTTGCAGCGTACCAACCCCATGGCCCCGGAATACCCCATCACGATGAATTACATCGAACTGATGGTTGATTTGCCGTGGGGTGAGTACACGAAAGACAATTTCGACCTGAAACGCGCCGAAAAAATCCTCGACGCCGACCATTTTGGGCTGGAAAAAGTCAAGGAACGTATCATTGAATATCTCGCCGTTCTGAAACTGAAGAACGACATGAAAGCCCCCATTTTATGCCTGTACGGCCCTCCAGGTGTCGGTAAAACGTCGCTGGGCAAGTCAGTAGCCAAAGCGTTGGGGCGCAAATACAGCCGTATGGCGCTGGGTGGCGTTCACGATGAAGCCGAAATTCGGGGACACCGCAAAACGTACATTGGGGCCATGCCGGGCAAGATTATCCAGAACATCCGCAAGGTTGGTACGGCAAATCCCGTATTTATTCTGGACGAGATAGATAAAGTAAGCAGCGATTTCCGGGGCGATCCGTCGTCGGCGTTGCTGGAAGTGCTGGACCCGGAGCAGAACAGTACGTTCATGGACAATTACCTCGACACGGAGTTTGACCTCTCGCGGGTGCTGTTCATTGCCACCGCCAATTCGCTTGATACCATCCACCCCGCCCTGCGCGACCGGATGGAGATTATCGACATTGCGGGCTATACAGTGGAGGAGAAGATGCAGATTGCTAAGAAGTATCTTGTTCCAAAACAGCGAAAGGACCACGGACTGAAAACCAAAGACCTGAGCATTGACGATAAAGCCCTGCTACGCATTATTGAGGGCTACACCCGCGAATCTGGCGTCAGGAATCTGGAGCAGAAGATTGGTGCGCTGGTCAGGAAAGTGGCCAAATCCATTGCAATGGAGGAGCCGTATAACCACAACGTCAAAGCAGCAGACGTTCAGAAAATGCTCGGTGCCGAAATCTTCGATAAAGAACTCTACGCCGACGACGATATTGCTGGTATCGTAACGGGCTTAGCATGGACGCAGGTAGGGGGCGAAATTCTGTTGATCGAAAGCAGCCTGAGCCGGGGTAAAGGCGTTTTGACGCTGTCGGGGCAACTCGGCGACGTGATGAAAGAGTCGGCCATTACGGCCCTCTCCTACCTCAAAGCCCATGCCGAAGACCTCGGCATCGACTACCGCGTATTCAGTAACTACGACCTGCACATCCATATTCCGGCGGGCGCCGTACCCAAAGACGGACCATCGGCGGGTATCACGATGCTGACCTCGATGACCTCGATTTACACGCAACGCAAGGTGAAGCCGTACATGGCCATGACCGGTGAGGTCACGCTTCGCGGCAAGGTGCTGCCGGTTGGGGGCATCAAGGAAAAGATTCTGGCGGCCAACCGGGCGGGTATCAAAGAGATTATTCTTTGCTCGAAAAATCGGAAAGACATCGACGAAATCAACCAGACGTATATAAAGGAACTGACGTTTTACTACGTCGATACGGTGAGTCAGGTGCTTGACGTGGCGTTGCTGCCCGGTCAGGTAGGAAAGCCGATGAAGTTCGTCCTGCCCGACGATGACTCGACAAGTCGCAAAGAAGCCCGCGAACTTGAACGGTCGTACTAACAGAGATTCATTGATTTTGACAGGAACCGCACCAGCCCAATGGGTGCGGTTCTTACCTTTACCGGGTGTCTGATTTGCTCAAGCTTACCGCCGATTTTCAGAATGCCCTGACAAGGCAAATTATCCCCTTTTGGCTAAAAAAAAGCCGAGATGAACGCTGTGGCGGCTATTTTGATTACCTGTCGGCATCGGGCGAGGTGATTGAGGGCGATAAGTCTATTGCCACGCAGGCGCAACAGGCCGCTGTATTTGCCTGGCTATACAAACACACCGACAACCAGACCGATTACCTCAAACACGCCCGACACGGGGGTGCATTTCTGCGGCAGTTTGCGCAGGATACATCGCTAAAATGCTACGCTGAAGTTGATCGGCGGGGTCGGGCTGTAGCGCCATCAGTAGACTGCGTTGCCGACTGCTATGTGACGATGGCCTACGCGGACCTATATTTTGCCACAGACGAGGTTGAATGGGCCACACTATCCATACAAACATTCGACGCACTTTGCCAATACCGGAGTGACAGGCGGGAGCAACAGCAGCAGATTGGTGGTTTTCGGCAGGTGCGTCACCTCGGCGAAGCAGTTGCATTTCTGCAAACAATCCTGACCATGCGCCCGCTGCTGGACGATGAACGGGCGCGAGACCTGGCAGAAACGGCCCGGCACGAACTCCTTCACGAATTTCTGGACCGGCGTACCGACACGCTCCGCGAGTTTGTTCTGCCCGGTGGTGCCTTCCTGAACACGCCGGAAGGCCGTCGGCAAAACGTGGGGCTGACGTTCCGGGCCATGAGCGCGTTACTCGATGTGTGCGCCGAGCCTGACCTGACGAAATCCGGCACGGGCCGGGCTGCCAATCGGAAGCTAACGGCGCAGGTAACGAATTGGGCTTTGCAGGTTTGCGAACGGGCCTGGGACGAGTCGGCGGGTGGTCTGGTTCGGTATATCGACCTAAAAGATCAGCCGTTTGTTTTCCCGGATGCTACGCAAAAATGGGCCTGGGTACAGTTAGAAGCAATTCTGGCTCTGGCAAAAAGCTACCGACAAACGCAGCAACCTGCCTGCCTGGTTTGGCTGGAGCGTATTCACAGGTATGTTTTTCAGCACTTTCCTGACCTGACACACGCGGCCTGGCACGTAGCACTCGACAAAACAAACCAGCCGCTGATATCTGTAAAAGCGATACCAGCGGCTGAACCTTTCGCCTGTTTGCGGGCAATAGCAGAAACAGCAGACGTTTTAAGCAGCGTTATCGCCACTGATGCCAACGCAAAGCCAGTGCGCGTTACTACTGGTATTGCTCGATAGCGGCCCGAATACCACCATGTTTAGCCAGCAGTTCTTCAGCAGCGGCATAGTCCACGCCCGTTTCGGCCATGACCATTTTGGCGGCCCGGTCTTTCAACTTTACGTTGGAGAGCTGCATATCCACCATTATGTTGCCTTTAACGTGGCCAAGCTGAATCATGGCCGAGGTCGAAATCATGTTCAGCACCAGTTTCTGCGCCGTGCCGGATTTCATGCGCGTACTGCCTGTGACAAACTCTGGTCCAACCACCACCTCAATCGGAAACTCAGCCGCTGCCGCCACCGCCGACCCTTCGTTGCAGACAATACAACCCGTCAGTAATCCGGCTTTGCGGGCCTGTTGCAACCCACCAATCACGTAGGGCGTCCGGCCCGATGCCGCAATACCAATGACGGTATCGAACGGGCCGGGCTGGTACGGGTTCATGTCATGCCACGCCTGTTCGGGGTCGTCTTCGGCGTGTTCAACCGACCGCCGGATGGCTCCGTCTCCCCCGGCAATCAGTCCCACGACCAGATCGGGCGAGACGCCGTAGGTTGGCGGACACTCCGACGCATCGACCACGCCAAGCCGACCGCTCGTTCCGGCACCGATGTAAAACAGTCGCCCGCCTTCTTTCATACGTTTCACAAGTTGTGAGACCAACGGGTCTATTTGCGGAATGGCGCGTTCAACGGCCATTGGCACGGTCTGGTCTTCACGGTTGATATTTGCCAGCAGGTCGCGGACCGACATCTGCTCCAGATGGTTGTAGTGTGAGGGTGTTTCGGTTGTCATAGTCGCAAAAGTAAGAAGCTGCCCGAAATACATCGGGCAGCTTCGTCAATAAAATCATGGAACGGTAGTGTGGGCTATTTCTTCGCCTGTTTCAATTCGTTCACCTGCTTTTGCAAGTCAATCACATACAGGGTCAGTTCTTCCACTTTTTCGAGCAGTTTGGCGTTCATCTGCACCAGATCGACGCCATTTTTCATTACCTCTTCGGCAGACGGTACACCGGGCAGGTGCTTATTGGCGTTCACAAACTGCGCTACTTCGCTCAGCGGGCGCAGTTTGTACGAAGGAGCAAACACGCGGTCGGCCCAGTCAGTGGCCTGATTGATACGGAGCCGATACGTAGCCAGAACGACTTCGCCTTTTTCGTTCACGCTCAGGAAGCGGTCGGTACTGGCCGTAGCGGGGCTTTGATCGTTCAATTTACCGAAGCGCATACCGCTCTGATCGGGCTGGTCGGCCACCACATCGAGTTTAGCCAATGGCGACGACGTACCGATACCGACGTTGGCGTTGCTGCCCAATACGATAGCATTGTTGGTCAGGACGCGGGCGTTGGCTCCAATGGCTGTTGCGTTATGGAGTCCGACGCCAACCGCCGAAGCATTGGCACCGAGCAACGTATTATCGTTTCCATCGACGGTGTTGAAACCGGCACCCGTTCCCAGAATTGTGTTGCGCTGGCCGTTCTGGTTACCGCGCCCGGCGTTATACCCAATAAACACGTTGTCGCTGCCATTGGTATTCAGCCTACCGGCTTCATAGCCCACCAGCGTGTTGTTGCTGCCGCTCGTGTTGGGAAAACCGGCCTTGTAGCCGTAGTACGTATTATAGGAGCCGCTGGTGTTACCCTGCCCAGACTGACTACCTATGAACGTATTAAACGTGCCGCCAATAACAGCGCTCGTGCTTTGGCCGATAAATAGGTTGTTGGTACCGTTAGTTGATTGAATACTGACAACCTGATTGTCAGGCGTAACAATTTGGCTCTGGGCAACTGCAGAGCCGGCTATTCCGCTCAGACAAAGACAAAACAGAGAAGTGGACAGGTGTTTCATGGTATGTTCTGATGATTGCTTCTGATTAACGAGGAAATATACGGGTATATACTTTACTGCCAACAAAATAGCGGTTCAACTTTATTGAACGTGTATCATCCGATGAATGGAATTCTGGCTGCTGATATTTTGATTTAGAAAAATACCTGTCGTTCTTTACGGCGTTATTACGCAATCAGCGAAATTTCGCTAAATATGATTTCTGAGCAGAACACCACCGCCCTAAACCGATTCAGCCGGACGCTCACGCAGCAGATGGACAATCCAGCCGCCAAAGCCATGCTCTATGGCGTAGGCCTGACCGAAGCCGACATGCAAAAGCCGCAGATTGGCATTGCCAGTACCGGCTACGAAGGCAACACCTGCAATATGCACCTCAACGGCCTGTCGGTATATGTTAAACAGGGCATTCAGGCCAGTGGCCTGATTGGGCTGATCTTTAACACCATTGGTGTATCAGACGGCATGACCAACGGCAACGACGGGATGCGCTATTCCCTGCCCAGCCGCGATTTAATTGCCGACAGCATCGAATCAGTCGTGATGGCGCAATGGTACGACGGTGTTGTAACGGTGGTGGGCTGCGACAAAAACATGCCCGGCGCGGTCATGGCGATGGCCCGGCTCAACCGGCCCGGCATTATGGTGTATGGCGGTACCATTCGCTCCGGTCATTATAAAGGCCAGAAACTCGACATCGTATCAGCTTTTGAGGCCCTCGGTAAGAAATACGCCAATACCATTTCCGACGTAGATTACGAGGGCATTATCCGCAACTCCAATCCCGGCGCTGGGGCCAGTGGCGGGTAATTCCCCCGCAAAA
>JBBRUB010000101.1:0-8651 GCA_038248175.1 Cytophagales bacterium
GCCTTCGTCCACGTGGGCAGTGGTCGTATCGTCGTGGCTACCAAGGGCGAACACACCCGAAAAAGCGGACTGAATAGCTCCGCGGTTGTTTATCCGGCTTAGTTCATCTACCTGCTGCTGAAGTCGATGCCGGGCTTTCTCTTCCGAAACTCCTAACTGTTTGACCCGGCGTTGTACTAATCCCTCAAACGAAAACTGCCGCTGCCCCGGAACAGCGTCATTATAAACCACCAGTTTCAGGCTCTCGATTGTCTTCATCTGATCTAAATACTCCAGCACCACGTTGGTATTGGGATCGAGCCGGGCGTGTACCAAGTGCCGAACGAGGGCATTTTTTCGGAGTTCATCGATCTGTTGTGCCTGCTGTAAGGCTTCTGTGAACGTGCGGCCAATGCCGGGATTATCGGAAAAACTTACCGCACTCAGCACCGTAGTCAGACCGCAGGCAGCTGCCCGCTGATCCATAAAATGAAAAGCCATCGGCACTGGAAAATTGGCACCGGGGCGCGGGTGAATCTCGCGCTCGAGGTAATCGGAGTGGGTGTCGATGCAGCCCGGTACAAGCCATTGCCCGCCAAGGTCATGGCCTTCCGAATAGGTTTTATCGGGCAAGACGTCGGCAATGATGCCATTTTCGACCACGACCGAGCCGAAAAAATCGCTGGTAGGCGTAACGATTCGGGCGTTGGTCAGCAGATGTGCATTCATAAGCGGCAGCGTGGGGAGTTGGGTTGAATAATGTCCCAAAATTCAGCCGGGTATGTTAGCCGTAGGTTAGTAACGAGTAAAGAAATAGCGAAGAACATCGACCCAAACTAACGCAACAAATCCTGCCCCAATACGCGGTTACGGAGGGCGTCGGACAGTTTCTCGAAGACGAAAACCAGCACAATAGTCAGCATAATCAGGGCCAGCGCGTCGCGGTAACGCAACAGCTTCATGGCCATGCTGATTTCGTAGCCTACGCCCGCCCCACCAAAAATGCCGAGCCCGATAGCTGCCCGCAGGTTAATGTCGAAGGCATAAAATAAGTTACCAATGATGGACGGCAACACCTGCGGCACTACCGCAAACCGAACTGTTTGTAGCCGCCCCGCACCCACCGACCGCACGGCCTCGACCGGTTCCGGGTCGATAGCTTCGATGCTGTCGGCGAAGAGCTTGCCAAACATTCCGATAGTACCTATCCAGAGCGAGAGCATCCCAGCAAAAGGCCCCAGCCCCACTACAATCAGAAACACCAACAGCACCACCAAGCCCGGAATAACCCGCTCTACCGACAGAAACAGCCGTACCGCCGTGCGCAAAACCGGGTTTGGGCTGGTGTTTTTGGCCGCCAGCACCGCCAGCAGCAGGGCCGTGATGCCGCCCAGCAGCGTACCCAGAAACGCCATCGAAATCGTTTGCAGCAGCGAACTGAAAATGTTGGCTTTAGTCGAGATTACGGCGAAATTCGGCGGAGTCATCTCACCCACCAGATTGACGAGATAGTGAAAATCGGTGATGAGTAGCAGCGGCTCGAACTTAAAATAGGCACACAGCCCTACAACCACCAACGCCAGTGCCGATAGCCAGGCTGCGTTACGCTTGTATTTTTCGGAAGGCAAGTGCCGCCGGTCGAGAGTTGAGTTCATAGCTTTTGGGCGGGAGCTACTCTTCGGCGTAGAAAATCAGACAGCCGTTCGGACGCAAACACCATGGCCAGCGTGATGAGAATGGCGGTGGTGGCCCGCTGGTATTGCAGCGTGGCAAATGAGTAATAAAGCTGGTAGCCAATGCCGCCCGCGCCCACCGCCCCCAGCAATACCGACAGCCTGATGTTGACCTCGAAGCGAAAAATAGTGTTGGCAACCAGCGAGGGCAGTACCTGTGGCAACACGCCATAGACAATTACCTGCCGTTTGCCCGCCCCGACCGACGCAATTGACTCCAGCGTGGCGGGATTTATCTCCTCTATGGCATCGCTGAAGAGCCGCCCCAACATGCCGATGCAACCCAGCGACATGGCGATAACCCCCGGAAACGGCCCCAGACCGAGGGCTGAAATGAGCAACAGCAGAATCACGATTTCGGGCAGGGAACGTTCCGCAGCCAGCAGAAACCGGCTCAGCCCCCGCAACCAGGGGGGCGAAATATTGGCCGCAGCAGCGAGAGCGAAAAATAACGACAGTATGGACCCAAAAATAGTCGATAAAAAAGCCAGCAGCACCGTTTCGAGAGCGGGCGTGAGTATATCGGCAACCGCACTCCAGTTGGGTGGAAAGAAGTAGCCCAGAAATTCGGCTCCTTTGCTGCCGCCTTCCCAGAGTACTCCTAAATCAACCTTGCACGAGAGCGCGGCCAAGTATGCACCAACGGTGGTCAGTACGAGCGCAGTGGCGGTTTGCGCGGTCTGTTTCCGGCGAATACCGGCATAGGTGATGGGCTGACTCATGTGGTTGGGAGGGGAGCTAAACCGCGCTGGGCGGCTTCGATGGTGGTTAGTTCGGCCCCATAAAGGTCGACGAGGTCGGAGTGGGAGAGCTTATTGTCGCCGTCGCGGACGATTTTCCCGTCTTTCAGCGCGATGATGCGGGTGCAGTAATCCATGATGAGTTCGGGCTGATGAAAAACACCAACGATGGGCATCTCATTGGCGAGGGGGTTTAGGAGTTGCATGATTTTGCGGGCGTTGGCCGGGTCGAGGTTGGCGATGGGTTCGTCGGCAAGTAGTACAGCGGGTTGCTGAAAAATGGCCCGCGCAATGGCCACCCGCTGCATTTCGCCCCCACTCAGCGACCCCACCGGACGAAAGGCGAGGTGCGGAATTCGGACCTGCTCCAGCACGGCCATGGCTTTTACGGCTTCGCTGTCGGTGAAGCCGTAAAACAGGCTGCGCAGCGTGTTGATGTTGCCCAACTGCCCGATCATCACGTTGTCGATGGCCGAGAGTCGTTTGACGAGGTTAAACCCCTGAAAAATAACCCCTATTTTCTGGCGTACTTTTTTGAGTTCGCGCCGGTTGGCCTGCGTCAGATTGTGTTCGTGGCCGTTGCTATCGGTAAAAACAACGGTACCGCTGGTGGGCTTAGTGAGACCGTTCAGACAGCGCATGGCCAGGGTTTTGCCCGCCCCGCTGGGGCCAAGAATTCCGACAAACTCCCCTTTATTGACCGTAAAACTAATACCCTTCAGAATGGCCACGCCCTCCGGGGTCGATTTGGTAATGTTGCGCACGTCAAGCATGGTGGTAGATTTTTCAACGAAGCCACGCCCGGTGCGTTAGCCCGCGTGTCAGTTAGCTGTTAAGGTTTTTGTTAGCGGGCTGGTTGCTGGCGCGGAGTTCGTTATGGTAGCGCACCGATTGCCGCACCAGCCGGAAGCGTTTTACAGCCTGCACGAGGTTCGGTTCCTGCTCATAGCGCGTCCAGATGTAGCCCAGTAATGCCAGTCCGTCAAAACCGGCATCGAACACATTGTCGATCATCTCATCGTTAACTCCGCCGAGGGCAATAACTTCGGGGTGGTTGGGCTGACTTAGAAAGGTCTTGAGTTCCTG
The DNA here is from genome assembly GCA_038248175.1 of Cytophagales bacterium. Classification (GTDB taxonomy): domain Bacteria; phylum Bacteroidota; class Bacteroidia; order Cytophagales; family Spirosomataceae; genus Spirosoma. The sequence goes on from JBBRUB010000101.1 coordinate 3,539, forward strand.
GCTGTTGAACTTGCTGTTGTAGCCCTGATTGGAGATGCTGTCAAATACAGGACTCAGGAAAATGTAGTCGTAAATGGGCGGCATCCGGCTAATTTCGTCGGTGGTGTGGAGCGAAAAACTCATGTGGTTGAAGAACGGTTTTTCGCCGGGCGTGTAAGTGTGGCCCTGCTGGATCAGAAAATCGTCGTAGGTGCTTTTTTTGGTAAAGTGCGCCCCTCTGAGGCCGTACTCGTCAATCAAATCGAAATGCGAATGCAGGATAACGTACCGCCGGAACGGTTCGGGAATCCGCTTGATGTAGGTGCGCATCTGCCGGGTGGTGTATTCCCATTTACGGAGGTGGAAGTACTGTAGCCCTTCGCAAAACAGCAGGTTCAGCAAGTACTGTTCGTCGGGTACGTCGGTGAAATTCGAGACAAGTAGCAGTTTCATAGTGGGCAATTTATCCTATTTCTCCTCCAGTTCCAGCCCTTTGATCTGGTTGGCCATGTCGCGTAGGGACTGGTAATGGGAATCATCGACGATAATGTATTTCATGCCTCGATTATACTGCGTTCGGAGGGCGTTATAGGCGGCTGTGTCTTCTGTTTCCATGTCGAGATAGGCCTGCTGAATTTTCTTTTTCAGGGCGCGATCCATGTCTTTTCGCACAAAAACCGGCCCTTGCGCAATGGGTTCTGAGGTCCATAAAACCCGGTAGTCGGTAGGTTTTATTCGACCTGTCTCCACAAAATGCTCTACCGTGGCAATCATCACAGCCGCCATATCAACCTTACCCGATACTGCCGACAGCACAGTGGCCGCATGGTCGGTGGAGGTAAATACTTCTTTGAAATCGTCGGGCATGATACCTTGCTGTTGTAAATAATAGCGTGGCACCAGATGGCCCGACGTCGAGGTTGGGTAGGCCCAGGCAAGGGTGTAGTTTTTTGGGGCTTTCAGCACCTCCTCGATGCTCGTGATGCCCGATTTACTGCTGGTAATGAACGCACTATTGTAATAATTGGGGTTCCCATCGGCAGTGGCGGTAGTGATGATGGCTTCGGCACTGGCGTTTTTTGAAGCAACCAGGTACGTGAACGCCCCCGCTGACCCCACGTCGATTTTTCTGGCCCGCATGGCTTCAATAATCGCCGAATTGTCAGAGACCTGAATCTGCTTCACGCCCATGCCGAGTTTACGCGAAAAGTAGCGCGTCATCACGTCCAATTTCTCGAGCGTCTGGTCGCCCCCTTCGGGAATTACTACGCCAATCTTCAGGGTTTTGGCCGTATCGTTTTCGGTATTGGAACAGCCCAGGAGCAATGGAGCAAGCAGTAGACTGACAGCGACTTTGCGGAGAAGAGTTGTTCGTACAGGATTCATATATAGGTGATTAGTTTATGTACTGTGTGCATTTCATATTTTTTCAGCCGAAAAATAATGAGTGCGTATTTGGGGCGTGTTAGCGGAGAGTGATGAAATAATGAAAAAAGCCGCTCAGCCGCCGATGTTGCAATCGCCAACGATGTTGAAACATTCACGCAAGGACGTCAACCATATTTCTCCAGAAACGATGGCACATCCAGCAGATCGTTGAACCGCTCGACCAGCGTTGGGCGGTCCCAGTCCCACCACGCAATGGCGAGGAGTTTTTCGATTACGTCGTCCGGAAAACGCTGCTTTATCACAGTTGCGGCCACGCCAACGGCCACTTCGTAAGGCCCAACGTCTTTGGTCACGACCGCCCCGCTGCCAATAACGGCTCCCGTCCCAACCGAAACGCCCGGCATGATAATCGCCCCGTGACCAATCCAGACGTCGTGGCCGATGGTGCAGCGGTGGGCGCGTCGCCAATCGAAAAACTCGGTATCGTCTGCTGTGGCGAAGCCATATTGCTTTCGGCGGTAGGTGCAGTGGTGCTGGGTTACGCGCCATTGCGGGTGGTTGCCGGGGTTGATGCGGCTACCGTCGGCGACGGAGCAGAACTTACCCACATCGGCATAGACAATCGAGACGTTGCCCGCCGTGTAGCTGTAATCGCCAAAGGTCGATTCGAGCAGGGTGGTGTGTGCGCCGAGGGCCGTCCAGCCGCCCACTTCGCTCTTATAAATCCGGCAGGTAAGGTCGATGGTTGGCTCTTCGCTCAACATCCGGTGGCCGGTCTCGCCGGTGGTTTCGGGAAAACGGTCAATCTGGTGTAGCATGGTTCAGGGTTTGACGAATGAGTAAGCCGGAAAGCCGGGGCGGGTGTCGAATTGGGCCAGATTGTCGTACCGGCGCAGTTCGGTTTTCGAGACGTGAAAATACAGCGGACTATCGGCCAACGCCCGGTTGATACCGGTGCAGGTCGTTACGAGGTTCTGCTTTTCGGGATCCGACAGATTACAGCCAAGATACGCCAGCGTGATATGCCCGATAAAAGGGCGGGTGCGCCGAACGTCGAGGTTAGCCAGTGATTCATTGGCGTAAAACGGCTCGCGAAAAGCCAGGATCCGGGCATAGTCCGTTGCGAAATCGAACGTGCCGAGAATGCCGATGGCACTCGAAAACAGGCTCAGACCAATCAGCCGCATCGGAATCGGCTCCGGTTCGATAGCCGCATCAATCGCCGAAAACGCCTGTTCGATCAGCGATGGGTAACGGTTTTTTAGTCCGGCATCGACAATATTTTCTTGAAAGCGACTGGCCGAGAACGTGTTGGCAACGGTCTGGTGGAAGCTATCGGCGGGTAACGGAAAACAACCCGCCGGACCATCGAAACAGGCCAGCAACTGGTTCTGCATCATCTGCAACTGGTTGCTCAGTTCTGCCTTGACGGGATTGGTATCAACCATCGACAAAACGGCATAGCCGGGGTACGGCAACCGCTGCCAGGCATCGTTTTCGTATCTGAAATGCTCGGCTTCTCGTAGTTGTGCGGCCCGATAAGTCAGTTGCTCCGTCGTGATTTCGCGCAGTTGCCGTTGCTGATAGTCGGCGTAGGGCAGTTCGGGAACGGGCGCGTTGGTTAGTGTTGCCATGCCGGTTCGAACTGGGGTTGTAAATGCGCCTGGGCTACCAAATGGCCGTTTGCAAACGTATGCGTCACGATTGGCGTCCCTTCTGACAAATCGACCAGAATCAAATCGGCGCGTTTACCCACTTCGATAGACCCCCTTTTTGCGTCGATGCCCACCGCCCTCGCCGGGTGCAGCGACACAAGATTGACCGCGTCGGGCAGGGCCACGCCGTTGTTGGCCAGCCGAAACAGCGCGTGCAGCATCGACGGCGGGTAATAATCCGAACACAAACTATCGACCGCGCCCGCGTTGATAGCTTCTTCGATACCCATATTACCCGATAGCGACCCACCCCGCAGCACGTTGGACGAACCGCCAATAACGCTCATACCCAGTTCGCTGGCCCGCCGGGCGGCTTCCATCGACACCGGAAACTCACAAATCCGAATCCCAGCCGCGTACATTTCATCGACTTTCTGCGCCGTGTCGTCGTCGTGCGATGCGGCCACGGCACCGTATTGGCTGGCCAGCCGGAGCAGTTCGGCAACTTGTGCGTCTGACAGGCGGGGCGTGGCTTTCATCTGGGCTAATTTCTCCCGCGCTTCGGTGTCTGACAGGCCTTCGCGGGCCATATAGTTCAGGAAATTGACTTCGCTGGTCTGTCCCTGTCCAGGCGTGTGATCCATGACCGAAAGCAGGTCGATGCACCCGGCTTCGATCAGTTCGCAGGCGGTCTCAAAAGCTGAAATACCCGTCAGTTCAAAGCGCAGATGGATTTTGTTGTTGATGAGCGTTCGCTGACGGGTAAGTTGATGGATGCGGTCGAAAATCTCGCGTCGGCTGTATTTGCTCGCTGAATGTTTTTCGGCTTCCAGATAACCGAGGTGCAGCGAGTGGTAAACGGTGGTGATACCGCAGCCGCTCATGCGCCGTTCGAGTTCACGGAAGGCCACGTCAATGGGGAAATCAGCCCGCCGGCGGGGCGAAATTTCGATATCGATTGCATCGGTATGAATATCGATCAGGCCGGGCAGCAGGAGTTTCCCCCGCGCATCGAGTGAGTGAGTCGAGGCCGAGTAGTCGTATCGTCCATCGGTGATGTCGTTGATCTGTCCATTGGAAAACTGCACACAGCCGTTTTCAATGACCTGAGTCGGGGTAATGATGCGGGCGTTGTAGAGGATCATTTATTATACGTTTTTTAGTTCAGGCTGGCCAGACTCGTTACGATGCATCCATCTTTGAGTTCGATAGTGCGGTCAGTCATTTTTTCCAGCGTATATGCATCATGCGAAATGCATAGCACCGACGTACCAGTGCGTTTGAGGTCGATAATCATGTCGATGACAACGTCTTTGGTTTTCTGGTCGAGCGAGGCCGTTGGTTCATCGATGAGCAACAACCGGGGCCGGGCAATGATAGACCGGGCCACGTTGATACGCTGTTGTTCGCCCCCGCTAAAAGTGGCCGGGTATGCGTCCCAAAGTTCCTGGGGCAAGCCCAGCCGGTGCAGGGAGTCGCAACTTTGCTCGCGGGCATCGGTGCGTGAAACACCCTGCCGGAACAGGTTTTCGGCTACCACGTCCACTGCCGACACGCGCGGAATCACGCTTAGAAACTGTGAGCAATACATAATTTCAGCTTTGCGCAATGCAATGATCTGGTGGTCGCTGGTCCGCGTCAGATCAATCGGTCCGTAACGGAGTGAATCAAACACTATCTGGCCACCGGTGGCCAGATAGGTCCGGTAAATGCTTTTCATCAGCGTCGATTTACCGGAGCCCGACTTGCCCACCAGGCCCACAATTTCGCCCGGTTCGATGTTGAATGATACATCATTTAGTGCGTTGATGCGCTTGTTGTTGAGAACATGCAGATCAAACCGCTTGGTATAGTTACTAACCTGAAGGATCATGGTTTGGCGTGCAGTGTGAAGAATATTTGTGTCACCCTGTTCTTCACGCTACACTTATAAGAGTGAACTGACTAACAACTGCGTGTACGGATGCTGAGGGTCCTGGAGAATCTGGTCGGTGAGGCCCTGCTCCACCACGCGGCCATTTTTCATCACCAGCGTCCGGTCGGTGAGCATTCGTATGACACTTAAATCATGCGATACCACGATCATGGCA
>JBBRUB010000102.1:0-8634 GCA_038248175.1 Cytophagales bacterium
ACGTTCCCGATGTTGGTGTATCGAGGCAGCCAATAATGTTCATCAGCGTCGATTTTCCCGACCCCGACGGCCCCATAAACGCGACGTACTCCCCTTTTTTGATGTCAATCGTAATGGATTTGAGCGCGTCAACTATTTCGGCACCCATTATGTAACGTCGGGCAATGTTGCGGGTTTCAATGATGTTCATAGCGTTCTTTGGGGAGGTTTACCAGCTTGATTCCCAAAACTACGCTATTGACCGAATTTCTCGCGGCTCTTTTCGACCGAAGCTAATTTTTCCTGATAAGCCGACACAAACGCCTGATAATCGGCGGGGGGCGTAACGCGCTGCAAACGGGCCATACCATCGCGGGCGTAGTCGAACAGGCTTTGATCGAGGCAGAGCGTCACGTACATTTTGAGCAGATCGCGGTTGGTCTCGTTAAACGGCAGAGCAGTCAGAACAAGCGCATAGGCTGATTGAGTTTGTTGCTGCTCCCGGTAAAACCGGGCGGTGGCAGCTACAATCCGGGCGTCGAGCGGGGCCAGCTGTACGGCTTCGCCGTATAGTTTTTTGACTGATTGCTGCTTCGATTGGTCTTTGGTATTTTGATACGCCCTGGCCTGCAACAGGGTTTGTTCAGCCCGGAAGTTAGTCAGCATTGGCTCGTTCAGCAATGTTTCCGTAGTGGTTAACGGGCCAAGCGCCAGCGCGTTCTCGATGCGGGCCAGCCGGGCGACGCTTACCGGATAGGCGTCCGTTATGCCCTCCTGTGGTAATAAGGCTACCCATTCCCTCGCCAGTTTTGCCGTGTCGGACTCCGCGAAGAGCCGCCGGGCCAGCGTTCCAGCCGCTACGGCTTTTGTATTTGGGTTGCCGATGGATCGGTACAGACTAACCTGCCCTGCTGGTGATAACCCGGCATCATGCACCAGCTTAAACGCCCGTTCCAAATCGGTTTGTGGGGTACGTTGGCCATACAGCGTTTGCGACAGCGAGGCAATGTTCGGATCGGTTTTGGCGGCTGTTTCCCAGAGTGACTGCGCCAGGGCCGGATCGCCGGTTTTGGTCAGGGCCAGGGCGCGGTAATAGATGGAAGTCGTATCACTGTTTTCGCTGAACTGGTCGGCTGCTTTCTGGTAGAGACCCTGTTCCATGAGTAACAAACCCGTTATGGTCCGGTACTGCGTCGCTTTTTGCGGATTTCCCTCGGCAATTTGACTGAGCAGCCCAAAGGCCGTTGGGTGGTTGTGCCGGTGGTATTCTGCAACGGCGCGGGCCAGCAGCAGATCATCCGTGAAGTCCTGATTTTTGGGATTGTTGGCCAGTTGGCGCAGCGTTTCGGTCAGCGTCGTATCGGTCAGGGCGGGTTGCTGGTTAGCCAGTGCGAAGTTGTACAAACCGGCAAAATTCCCTACGTTCAGTCCTGAACTGGAGTCCAGACCTGCCAACGAAGCGGGCCGGACTGGCTCACTGGCAGCAAAATACGCCGGTGCCGTCAGTCGGAGGGCCAGCGCGTTGGCCTGATAGGGTGCGTAGGTGGTTTCGGTTGTGTTTCGGGCCAGCGAAGAATCGGCGGTCAGGACGTTGGGGTTTCGGGCGTACAGAGACAGTAGGTTGGTCATCGGCACCTCGTCACGCCCGGCGTTGCTCGTGGCGGCTTTCAGGTAATAATAGGCCGAGTCGGCAATGCTGGTGCGGGCGTAGAGATAGCCGAGATTATTCTGCAATTCGCCACTGTTCGGGAACGTCCGCAGACCCTGTTGCAGGGTTTTTATGGCCTCGAAAAATAGGTCGGTTTGCAGATACGTCTGGCTCAGTCCGGCGTAGTCATGCGGTTGTGGCTGCTTGAGCGTAGCCTGCCGGAAAAAGTAAGCGGCCAGCGGCTGATCGTTCCGTTGCATGGCCAGCGATGCCAGCGCGTAGTTGGATTTGTGGTTCTGAAACTCATGCTCCAGGGCTTGCCCATAAAACGCCTGCGCCGAGGCCGGTTCGCCATTGGCCACGTATAAATCGCCGAGTCCGTTGTTGTAGCCCGCCAATGCCTGCCGCACCACAATAGACCCCCCCACTGATACCAGCACCACGACCAGAAACAGGCCAATCACCCGAAAGATGCCCAATTCCAATCGTTTCGGAATATACAGTATCCGATGCACCGCCCGCCCGTCCTTGAAAACAGGCAGGAAATTGATGAGGAGATATGCCATAAACACGAGGCCCATTGCCAGGTGGCTATACACAATCAAATCTTCAAACACCTCGATAATTGGGTCGTTAGCCGTGACAAAGGCGTAGGTAATAGTCAGTGTACTAAGCAGCGCGAAACCAGCGTACAAAAATGCCCCGCCATCGCGAAACGACACCACGTTCTGTTGCTGCACCAGCCGCCGGAATCCCCAGAAACCAATCGTGACCGAAACCAAAAAGAGAATAAACGGACTGATAATCAACACGTCCCAGTCAATGGCTTTGGTGTTTTTAAGCCAGATCAGAATCAGGTTAATGAAATACAACGCGCTGATAAAAAGGAAGTTTCTGAAGCCGAGAGGGGAACCCGGATCTGTCCCGCCCATCAGCAAAGCTCTACTTGCGGTGGTCAGCCAGACCAGACCCGCCACGATTTCGGCAGCGATGAAAAAGATGAACCCCACGCTGAACGCCAGCAGCACCGGCATTCCGTAGCTGACCACCACCAGGGCCGGACGCGCCACCGGCGAGAAAGCTGCCAGTACAGCCACGACCATTGCCATCAGCCCGCCAAACACGGCCAGCCGGACGGGAATGCGTATGTCAGACCGAAAGGCGTGGAAGTAGTAGCTGACTGCCCCAAAGACCCCTGCCAGTGCCAGAAACAGACCATTGCTGCCCAGACCCGGTACCTCCAGCATTTCAAACCGAAAAAAAGCCAGCCCCAGAATCAGAACGCCCATCCCAATCAGATACCGCGTCCGGTCAAAGCGGGTTATAGCACCCAGCAGCAGCACGAACGCAATACAAATACCAGTCAGCAGCGCATCGGCCATACCGGGCTGCACCCGCATGGCCGATGTAACAAACTGCTCCGAAACAGCGTAGGCCGTACCCGGCACGGCAAAGTCGAGCAGACCGTCGGTGAAGGTGTGCAGCGTAACGGGCAGGTCGTTCAGTTCGCTCAACACGTTCCAGCTAACCACGTTGCCAATACCTCGTACCCAGGCCATAATAAACAGAATCAGCGAGACTATTACGAGTGCGAGACTACCCAAATAAAGGAGCCGGTACGACCGGCTCCATTCCTTCCAGAAAAATAAGGATGACATGAAAGAGAAACGTAGTTAGTTTCCCGTTAGTGCATGATTGGCGGGGCTATTGCTGTCCACCACTGATGCCGGAAAGCACCGGAACGAGGTTAGTAGTAGCCAGATACCACACCTAAACCCGCCCCGTCATCTCCGTCAGTTTTCGCAGCTTTTCAGCCACCACATCGGTAAGCTGACCGGGTTCGAGCCGCCACTGCCAGTTACGGCCACCCGCGCCGGGGGTGTTCATGCGGTGCGTTTCGTCCAGATTCAGGAGATCCTGCATGGGAATAATGGCCAGCCGCCCCACCGACTGCATGGTGAGCCGCATAATCTGATCCACTACATTGATTTCAGTAATGGGAAAACCAACGTAGTCGGTAATGCGCTGCCGGAGGTCGTCGTCGGCTTCGCGGAACCAGCCGAGGGTTGTGTTGTTGTCGTGCGTGCCGGAGTACACCACCATGTTTTCGGTATGATTGTGTACGGCATAACTCGACGTGGGCAGGTCCGGCGCGAAGCTGAACTGTAGCACCCGCATACCCGGAATGGCGTAGTGGCGCAGATGCCGCTGAATGTCGCCCGCTTTGGCTCCCAGGTCTTCGGCAATGACGGGTAGATAGACAAACTGCCGGTACATGGCCTGCATAAATGCTTCAAACGGAGCCTTAATCCACTCGCCCACGCGGGCGGTGGGCTCATCAACGGGAATTTCCCAGTACTCAAAGAAGCCCAGAAAATGGTCGAGCCGGGTCAGGCTGTACAGCGAAAGCTGATGCCGGATTCGGCGCATCCACCACGAGAAACCGGTGCGCTCGTGTTCGTTCCAGTCGTAAATCGGGTTGCCCCAGCGTTGGCCGTCTTCGCTGAAATAATCGGGGGGGGCGCCGGCTGCGTAAAGTGGCTCCAGATCAGCGTCAAGCTTAAACAACGTTGGGTTGGTCCAGACATCGGCACTATTCAGCTGCACATAGATGGGAATATCGCCCATCAAATGAATTTTCCTGTTAAAACTATACGAACCCAGTTCGGCCCATTGCTTGAAGAACAGGTACTGCTGTACTTTCAATACGTCGATTTTTTGCCGGTGTTCACTGCTCTTTTGCGCCAGGGCAGCGGGGGCGCGTCGTTTCAGTTCATCGGGCCAGCGCAGCCAGAACGGCTCGCCGGTAGTTTCCTGTAAAACCGTAAAGAGGGTATAGTCATCCAGCCAATGGGCCTGCATGGTACAGAAGCGTTCGTAATCAGCGCATTGGTTCGGCGTAGCGTTAGTCAGAAACGTTTCGGCGGCCTTGTTGAGCAGGGGCCGCTTCCGAAGCCAGGTTGCGTACAGTGGAGATGTCGGTTGCGAAAGAGGACTTTCGAGCGGTATATCGCTGTCCGATTCGGGGTCAACGTCTGAAACGGTCACGTCCTGCAACGGCTGTTCAGCAAAAATGGCTAAATCGTCGGCAGCTAAAAATCCTTCGTCGGCCAGTTTTTCTAAGCTGATGAGCAGGGTATTACCGGCAAACGCCGATGGGCTGCTGTACGGCGAAAAGCCCGCGCCGGGGTCTAAAGGGGTCAGGGGCAGAATCTGCCAGTACGTTTGTCCGGCAGCATCCAGAAAATTGACAAAACGAAAGGCTTCGGGGCCAAGGTCGCCAATGCCGTGCACGGAGGGGAGTGATGTAATATGAAGAAGCAGGCCACTTGAACGTGTCTGGAGCATAACGCTGAATTACAAAGTATAAAGGACGAATTACGACCTGAAACAGATTTGATGGGTCGCTGACATATTTAACCCCCGTGTTGGCGAACTGTTCAGTTGGGGTAAAGGTCATCTTTACTTTGCGCCGTTTTTGCCGTACTTTTGCAGTCCGAAATATCGGGCAACTTTTTAATCAGCTACTTAACAGACAAATGATTACGGAAACGGCAGTCAACAGAGGTAAGATTACGCAGATAATCGGGCCGGTCGTGGACGTGAGTTTCGAGGGCGAAGGCTCGCGGATTCCCGCCATCTTGGACGCCCTCAAAGTAACAAAATCAACCGGGCAGGACGTTATTCTGGAGGTGCAGCAGCACCTCGGCGAAGACCGTGTCCGGGCCATTGCTATGGACTCGACCGACGGTCTCTACCGGGGTCTCGACGTCATTGACCTCGGTACCCAAATTTCTATGCCCGCCGGCGAAGGCATTCGCGGTCGGCTATTTAACGTGGTTGGCGAAGCCATCGACGGTATTCCCCAGCCCAAATCGGTGGGTGCGCGGCTGCCCATTCACCGGTCGTCGCCCCGCTATGAAGACCTCGCTACGTCGACCGAGGTTCTGTACACCGGAATCAAAGTAATTGACCTGCTGGCTCCCTACATCAAGGGTGGTAAGATTGGTCTCTTTGGGGGTGCTGGCGTGGGAAAAACCGTTCTGATTCAGGAACTTATCAATAACATTGCCAAAGCCTACGCTGGTCTGTCGGTGTTTGCCGGGGTGGGTGAGCGTACCCGCGAAGGAAACGACCTGCTCCGCGAAATGATTGAAGCGGGTATCATCAAATACGGTGACGCCTTCAAGCATTCGATGGAAGAAGGCGGCTGGGATTTGGCGTCCGTAGATATGGAGGAGCTGAAAAAGAGCCAGGCAACCTTCGTATTTGGCCAGATGAATGAGCCGCCGGGTGCCCGCGCCCGCGTAGCCCTGTCGGGGCTGACCATTGCCGAATATTACCGCGATGGCGATAGCGAAGGTGCCGGTCGTGATATTTTGTTCTTCATCGACAACATTTTCCGCTTTACTCAAGCCGGTTCGGAAGTTTCGGCTCTGCTGGGCCGGATGCCCTCGGCGGTAGGTTACCAGCCCACGCTGGCTACCGAAATGGGCCTCATGCAGGAGCGGATTACCTCGACCAAGCGCGGTTCTATCACCTCGATTCAAGCCGTTTACGTACCTGCCGATGACCTGACCGACCCGGCCCCGGCCACCACGTTTGCTCACCTAGATGCTACGACCAACCTGAGCCGGAAAATTGCCGAGCTGGGCATCTACCCCGCCGTTGATCCGCTTGACTCGACCTCGCGGATTCTGAGTGCCGAAGTGCTTGGCGACGAACACTATAACTCAGCGCAGCGTGTGAAAGAGATTCTGCAACGCTACAAAGAATTGCAGGACATCATTGCCATTCTGGGTCTGGAAGAACTTTCAGAAGAAGACAAGTTGGTGGTAAGCCGCGCCCGCCGGGTGCAGCGTTTCCTGTCGCAGCCCTTCTTCGTGGCCGAGCAGTTTACGGGTCTGAAGGGCGTTCTGGTGCCAATCGAAGACGCCATCAGTGGTTTTAACGCTATCATCGACGGTAAATACGATCACCTGCCCGAAGCCGCTTTCAACCTTGTTGGTACCATCGAAGATGCCGTTGCCAAAGGGGAGAAACTGATGAAAGAAGCCGGACAGTAATTGGTTTCCTGTCATTCCGACGAAGGAGGAATCTTCATGTAGAGTTAATCATAAATACATGAAGATTCCTCCTTCGTCGGAATGACAGGAAACCAATGACACGTGGATTCGTCTAACGACTCATTAATTAACCTGCTACGTAGTTATGAATACGATTCGATTTGAGTGGAAAGCCCTCGTTTTGTCTGCCATCCTGCTACCCGCAACAACCGCGCTGGCGCAGCTACCAACCCTGCCCGTCGAAAAACCAACGGTTATTGGGGCTATAAAAGACCCGTCTGTTTCGGCTACAACGTCGAAAACTAACGCTGTGATTACTGCCGACAGTCTGCCCGATGCTAAGTTGGATCTGGCGGTAGCAGCTCTGGAAAAAGGCAACAAGGCGGAGTCGGCACAGGCGTTGCAGTCAGGCATTTCACAACTCGAAGCCCAGACGAAGAAACAGCCGAGTTCATTCGGTACGAAGATTCTCAGTCAGGTCAGCAAGCTGAAAGCGTTGTTGCCGCTCATTACGGGTGGTGGTCTTAGTGCCGGTGTATTGGGTAAAGCCGTTGGGCTGGCCAAACTGGCGTCGGGTGCGGGCCGGTTAGAAAACCTGGTTTCGGCGGGGTCACTGATTGGTAAAGCCGGCCAACTTACGGGTGGTCTCAATGGACTGGGCAGTGCCATGTCGGTGCTGGGCGGTGGCGGTTCTGCCGGGCAGTCGCTTATTTCGTCGGCCCTTGGCAGCGTCGGTAAACTCAATCAGGGTGGCACGGTGGCCAAAGCCGCCGAGCCCGCCGTCAAAAGCCAGATCGGCAGCGTGCTGAATTTTGTAAAAGGAGCTTTATAAATGAGTGAAGGGTGAAAAACGGGCTGAGGATAATAGTAGTTCGTCGGCCCGTTCTTCACCCTTCATTCTTCACTAAATTATGTTTGTAGATATCATTACTCCAGACCGGAAGGTCTTTTCGGGCGAGGCCACGGCGGTCACGTTTCCCGGCAGTGAGGGCCAGTTTCAGGTGCTGACCGACCACGCGCCGTTGGTCAGTACGCTGGGGCAGGGACCCATTGTAGTGCAGGGTATTACCGGGCAGCAAACGTTCACTGTTGACGGTGGTGTGGTTGAGGTACTGCAAAACAACGTCCTTGTCCTGGCCGAAGCGGTTACTATATAATGTCTGAATGGGTCGGAACGGAACACTGGAGCGTGTCTGTCTGTACAAAAAAAGTGGACTGACTGATTTTTCGGTCAGTCCACTTTATGCGTTAAATGGTATCAGAGCGAGAAAATTTGGTCAATGGAAACCGGGAGTTCGCTGCGATCGTGCGTCACGAACAGAATGGTTTTGTCAGACATACTGTCGATAAGTTGCCGGGCCAGGCTGACGTGTTCAGCGTCGAGAGCCTGAAACGGCTCGTCAAGAATCAGGACGGGCGGGTTTTTTATCAGGGCGCGAACGAGCAATACCAACCGCTGCTGCCCCGCCGAAAGCTGCCCGAAGGCGCAACTGCTACGTTCAGCTAATCCGAAATAGGTAAGCAGAGTGGTCAAATCCGCTTCGGTTTCGGGCCGGACGACTTTGGCTGGAGTGAGCGTATCGGTCAGGCCAGACAGGATAACCTGCCGGGTAGTCAGATGCTGTGGAAAATATAGGTGGAGTTCCGGCGAGACGAACCCAATCCGGCGTTTAACGTCCCAGATACTTTGCCCGCCACGTCCGCGCCGGTGGTCAAATACGCGGATGTCGTTGGCATACGCCTGCGGATGGTCGCCATAGAGCAGACTGAGTAATACCGATTTTCCCGCGCCATTCGGCCCGAGTAATGCCCAGCGTTCGCCAGGCTGAATGGACCAGTTTATTTTATCCAGGATCACGGTATCGCCGTAACGCACCGTGACGTCCTGCATCTGAAAAGCCGCGCTGAAATCGGTAGGCTGGATGGGTGTTTGCAGCATGG
>JBBRUB010000103.1:0-8600 GCA_038248175.1 Cytophagales bacterium
CTGAGCAAAGCGGCATCTTCGCCGAAAATTTCTTCCCTGACAAATCCGTTGCCACCCGCAAAACCGTACTGGACGCGCTGTACGCCAAAACCGGGAAAATCAACCGGGTAGGGGAGTTGCAGTCCGAAAACCAGCTGCGCGGCCATTTTCTGCTGTACGGCGAACGAGGCAACATCGACGTTTTCTTCACCCTCACTCCGGAGACTCCGGCCCTGATCCAGCAACTGGACTTCCGGGAAGCAAAATAAAATTCTGTGCCTCTGTAGTGGAACAAACGTATTGAATGCTATGAGAAACCTCCTCTTCTTCCTCCTTCTTACCACTGCTGTTCAGGCGCAGACGGTTGAGGCTACACTCGCCAAAATGGGCATCACGCTGGCAGCACCCAGCAAGCCCGTGGCCAATTACGTAAAAGCCGTTCGGACGGGAAACCTGGTGTTTCTGGCTGGCCACGTACCCGCCCACGCCGATGGTACACCGTTTACGGGTCGGCTAGGACAGGACTTGAGCATCGAGCAGGGGTATGATGCCGCCCGGCAGGCGACCATTTCTATCCTCTCCACCCTCAAAGCCGAACTCGGCAACCTCGACCGCATCCGGCGCATTGTGAAGGTGACTGGCTTCGTGAACTCCACGCCCGATTTTCCCGACCAGCCCAAAGTCATAAACGGCTGTTCGGATTTGCTCATGGCTGTCTTTGGCGACAAAGGCAAACACGCCCGCTCGGCAGTGGGTATGGTCATGCTGCCGAGCAACTACGCCGTTGAAATCGAGATGGTAGTGGAGGTTGAAGAGTGATGAGTGAAAAACGGGCTGACGCACAATAACCTTGCGTCAGCCCGTTTTTCGCTCGTCACTCATCGTTCTTCACTGAAAATTGACCGGGGCCATTAAGGAGGAGGAAGATGGATACGGCCAGCAGGTTGAGCGAGGGGAAGGTATTCTGGTACGTATCGCCGATGGATACGTGGGCAAGTCCGAAAGCGACGCTGAAGTTGATAATCAGAAGCACCGCAGTCCAGCGCGTAAACAGACCCAGAATCAGCAAAATACCCCCAATAAACTCTGTGTAGGACGACAGATACGCGCCAACAGTCGGAAACGGAACACCAAGGGAGATCAGGTAGCTAACAAAGTTCGGGATGTTCTCCGCCGGAAACAGGGCATTGGTGTAGGAAACCCGCACCAACTGAAACCCAAAAGCCAGCCGGATAACCAGCACGCCAACGTCGCGGTAACGGGAGAGTCTTTTCATAGAATTATAGTGTCTCATACATTTTTTTACTTATTACCAAACGTTAAACTGCTCCAGTAACTGTGCCAATCGGCAGGCTGGTAGCGGGCCTGAGCGGTATCGCTGGCGGGAACCATATGCACTACGCTGACCATGTTTTTGCCGGGTTTGAGCAAAAACTGAACCCGGCCCTTCACATCGGAGCGTTGTTTTTCTTCCGAAAGTTCATTTGTCAAATTACGGTTCCAGTACCGGACCAGCGCGCCCGAAATAGGTTTGTCGCCGAACAGAATCTGGTACCCGATGGGCTGACCCACGCGCTGCGCGTAAGGATTTTTGTCGGCCATGATTTCCAGTGGCATCCCGGTTGGTTTGGCGAAGGTATCATCGGGCTTGTTGCCGACCTGCACCAGCGTTTTCACGCATCGCTGGTAGAGTTCACGGCTGGGCTTGCTGGCTTCGTTGCGCTGCTTCCGGGCCGCAATGACATTGCTGAGGCCGTCTTCTTCGAGATAGAGCAGAAAACTATCCGCTTTCATGGCCAGAAATTTGGGCGTGTTGGCAAAGCTGAACAGGTGCGTGCCGGGCGTGTTGAGTTGTACCACAACGTTGCCGTACGTGCCGTTGGTCAGGGTGGGGGCAAGGTCGGTGCTGCTGGTGGCGGTATGGTGCCGGTACTGTATGATGCGGTTCTTCACGCCTTCTGAACGTTCGCCGGCGAAGCCTTCGCCCACCATCACCTGAATGTTGACGCGCTCGCCGGTGCGAACAACATATTGGCTGGGTTCCAGCCAGAATTCATGTGCTAAGGCTAAGCCCGCCAACACGCAGAAAGTAGTGATTAATAAAAACTTCTTCATGTTTACTATTTTTATTTAATCTAAACAAAGTTAATTTTGTGAACGCTACTACTTCGCCAACGGCATGAACACTGAACAGCTCTTTTCTGATACAACCGAATCCGCTTCTGCCCTTCGCCCGCTGATGCGTCCATCGCTGAGTGATGAGTGCGTTTTGAAAAAGTGTTGCAAGAAGTACAAAAAGGGCAAGCGGTGCAAGAGTTGCCCGGAGCGGTAACCTCCCGGAACCCCCCGCCCGGCTTTGGTGTCATAACTTTGTATGCACCTGTACCTGCACATTCCGTTCTGCAAGCAAGCCTGCCACTACTGTGATTTTCATTTCAGCACGAGCCTGCGGCAGAAACCGGCCCTGATTGACGCACTCTGCCAGGAAATCAGACTCCAGAAAGACTACCTGCCCGGCAACACCCTCGAAACCATTTACTTTGGTGGTGGGACGCCCTCATTGCTGACCGAAGCGGATTTGGCCCAGATTTTTACGGCTATTCATCAGCAGTTTACCGTTGACCCCACCGCCGAAATTACCCTCGAAGCCAATCCTGACGACCTCACGCCCGATAAACTCCGACTGCTACGCCGATACGTAAATCGGCTAAGCATCGGTATCCAGACGTTCGACGAGGCCACGCTACGCTGGATGAACCGCGCCCACACCGCCACCGAAGCCCAAAGCTGCGTACAAAACGCCCAACACGCCGGTTTCGACAACCTGAGCGTCGATCTGATCTACGGTATCCCTGTTCTAAATTTTCAACCCTTTCTCTCAGAAGGAGAACGCGAGCGTATCTGGCAGGGCGATCTCAATACGATGCTGTCGCTGAATGTGCCGCACCTGTCAGCCTACGCCCTGACCGTTGAACCCGATACGGCGTTTGGGCGGTGGACTACCAGCGGAAAACTCCCGGCGATGGACGAGGAACTGGCCGCCAGTCAGTTTGAGCAACTGACCCGCACGCTGACCGGCACCGGCTACGAACACTACGAAATCTCGAATTTTGCCAGGGCCGCGTCCGGTAAACCCGGCCACTACGCCCGCCATAATACTGCCTATTGGCAACGGCGTCCGTACCTCGGTATTGGTCCCAGTGCGCACTCGTACAACGGACATAGCCGCCAGTATAACATCGCCAACAATGTACGTTATGTAGCTGATATACAGGCTGGAACGTTGCCCGCTACGGTGGAGGTGCTAACGCTTGCCGATCAGGTAAACGAGTATTTGCTTACGGGTTTACGCACGCAATGGGGCTGCTCGTTAACCGAACTCGACACCATGTTACAGGCTGACTTTGCGCAAATACAGGCCAACGTACTTGCTCAGCTTTATGCCATTAACTGGCTCGAACGGACCAACAATCAATTGCGCCTGACCGAAGCCGGTAAACTCTTCGCCGACCGGGTGGCGGCTGATTTATTTGTCGGCTAATCCTTGCCATTTAGTGGGTATTCGTAGTCATTTGTAGTCATTTGACGTTAGACAACCATGAACCCACCCCCCCGCCGAAACACCTTCCGTTCTGACGACAAACCCCAGCCGCAACCCCGACCCAAAGCCGTTCATGCCACCACGGATCGGCTTCAGAAACGGGGACGCTGGCAACAGACGCGTAGTTTTATTCGGGAGCGGCCCCTGCTGGAACGGATATACTGGTTTGTGGCGAAAGCGCTTCTGTGGCTGTTCATCGGTTCGATTGGCTACGTCATTGTCCTGAAATACGTACCGGTCTGGGTTACGCCTTTAGTTGTATCGCGCTGGGTGGGTACGTTCGGCACCGACGAACCAAGCCATGTCTATAAAAAATGGCGGAGTTACGACAACATTAGCAAAGAAGCCGCGCTGGCGGTAGTCGCATCAGAAGATCAGGCGTTCCCGTTACACTGGGGCTTTGATTTTGACGAAATTCAGGACGCCATTAAGGAAAATCAGCGTCGCAAACGCCCACGCGGAGCCAGCACCATTTCGCAGCAGGTGGCCAAAAATGTATTTCTCTGGAACGGTCGCAGTTATATCCGTAAGGGGCTGGAGGTATATTTTACGGTGCTGATTGAATTGATCTGGGGCAAAGAGCGCATTCTGGAAGTCTATCTGAACGTAGCCGAAACCGGGCCGATGACTTTTGGTGTCGAGGCCGCGTCTCAGCGGTATTACCACCATCCGGCGGCTGACCTGAGCCGCGATGAAGCTGCCCGTATTGCTGCTATACTACCCAATCCGCGCCAGTTTTCCATCAAAAATCCGTCGGCCTACGTGCAGCGCAGAACCCGGCAAATTGCCCGGCAAATGCGGGCGTTGGGTGGACAACGCTATATTCGTACTCTCTGAAGATCACATAAATGAACTCATGGCCGACTCGTTGGCCAACTCTTCAGCGTGTTCCTTACCGAGGTAGCGGTCAATAAAATAGTGGGCTACGTACAGCAACGGCGTCAGTAAAATGGCGGTAGTGGCTTTATACAGGTAGTTGATAATGCCTACCGCCACCACCTGCGCCAGTGACCAGTTGCCGAACACGTAAAAGGCAATTCCCAGTACCACGAACGAATCGACCAGTTGCGAGAACAGCGTGGAGCCGGTGGCGCGGAGCCAGATTTTTCGGCTACCCGTAATCTTGCGCAAGTATTGAAACACCGATGCGTCGAGAATCTGCCCAATCAGAAAGGCCGTTAGTGAGCCGATGATAATGCCCAGCCCCTGCCGAAAAATCATCTTGAACGCATTGTCGATGTTGATGGGCTGCCCCGTTGGGTCGGTAGCGTTGACGTCGAGCCAGAATTGGGCGGGAGGCAGTACCGTTACGGCGTAAATAATCACAAAGCTGTACGCTACAAAACCCGCCGTCAGGAACGAAATACGCCGAACGCCCGCCTTGCCAAAATACTCGTTGATGATGTCGGAGGTGACGAATACAAACGGCCAGATCACCGCCCCCGCCGTGAGGTTGAAATCTAATACAAAATCGCCAAACAGATGAATCTGCGCCGGTTTGACGCCAATCAGCGTTTCGGCAGAGAAGATTTTGACGCCAATGATTTCAGCAATCAGCGCGTTGGTCAGGAACACCGCGCTGAGCAGCGTGTAGAGGCTGGTTCGTTTGTTGGTGAAGGAATAGGTGGGCATGGGGTTCTTTACTTATTTTCGTTTATACACATCGGGTATGGCGGTTTTTTCGTAGCGTTTAGCCAAAGCGGGGGCGCGTTGAAAAAGCTTCTGGATTACGTTTTCACGGTCGATGATGTAGTCGGGCGGGTCGTTTTTAAAGTGGTCGAATACGTTGATGACGGCCTCGTAATTGTCTAAGTTGTTAAGGTCATACTTGGCCAGGTTCCAGTTCAGGTAGGGCGTAGCCAGCCGGTTGGTGCGGTACGCGCTGAGTTCCTCGCCGATAATCAGAACCCGCTGATTCTGGATCTCATTGGGCAGGGGAGAGGGCCGCACCTGTAGCTGGCTCAGTCGCCCCAGCTCTACGCCCGGCAACAGACCCATTGCTCCCTGATAAAAGAGCAACAGCATAATGGCAAAAGCAGCCGTGAAGCCCAGTTCGGCCAGCCACTGTTTGCGCATATTCTCAAAGTAAAAGACAGTGAAATACGCCATTGGCGGTACAAAACTTAGAAATGCCATCGGAGCCAGGAACGGCATCAGCACAATAGTGAGCACAGCCATGCCGAACCAGATGACCATGATCTGCTGTACCCGCTGTTGAAAATTGACGTACCGCCCCGTTGTGTTGAACAGACTCAGGAACCCCAGCACCCCCAGCCCCAGCGGAATCAGCAGCGAGACAATGAGCGATCGATAGTTGGAGAGTGAGTACTGCCTCACCCGAAATGCCGACGCCAGCAAATTTCGGTTAATGTCGGCCAGGCTATCGTTGAGGTAATAAAACAGGGCAACCACCGCTATCGGAAACAGAAAGCCGAATAACGACAGCGAATACTGCCGGAATGTGGCCCCTGTGTACAGCAGCAGCGATAGAGCCGCCCAGAGCACAAACACCGCCGAGGGCAGGTAAAACAGCGCGGCAATGCCGATGTAAAACCCCACTTCAAATACTTCGTCGGTAGCCCCCCGCCGGTCCATCTGTTTTACCAGCGTACCCAGAGCCAGCAGCAGGAAGGTAGTGGACAGCAGCACGGGCGAGAGCGTCAGACAGTCGAAGGACAGATGCAGAAAAAGCATATACACCAGACCGGGCCAGAACGTGCGGTCGGTGAAAAATGCGCGGGCGTTGGCAAGGTAGTTGAAATAGGCAATCTGAAATACGGATACCGCCGTGGCCGCTACGTGCAAAACAAGCGTAGAACGACCAAAAACCGCGTTCAACCCCCAGTAGGTCACCGCCGACAGCGGGCTGACGTTGTCCCAGATGTCACGGTAGAGCAGTTTGCCTGCGCTCATTTGTTCGCCCACCAGTAGCCAGTTCAATTCGGGAATGAGCAGGGGGAAGGGGTGCAACAGCAACGGGAGCCGGATCAGCAGCATCAGCCCCAGCAACCCCGCATATAGCAGCGGATAATACGAACGAAAGAAGCTAAGCACAGTTATCAGTTATCAGTAACCAGTTATCAGTAGCCGACGCACCAGCAAAATTGATTACTGATAACTGGTTACTGATAACTGTAAAATTAGGGGCAATTTCGGCAGAACGGAAAAAGGATCGGATATTTGCCGATATTGGTTTCTGGTCATCTATTTATAGAGTGGAGCCAGGCTGAATAAATAAGCGTATGGAATCGAAACGACAGCAGAAAGTATCCCGGCAGTTGCAGCGGGATTTAAGCGAAATTTTTCAGCGTGATGTGCCGCACCTGTTCAACGGACCCTCCAGTCCGGGCGCGTTCATCACCGTAACCAGTGTCCGCGTATCGCCCGACCTGAGCGTGGCCCGTATCTACCTGAGTTTTCTGGCTACGAACAACAAAGACCTGCTGCTTGATGAGATTCGCGATAAGGGCAAGGTGATTCGTCAACACCTCGGCGACCGCGTTCGGCACCAGCTGCGCATCGTTCCCGAACTGAATTTCTTCATCGACGATACCGTCGAATACGCTGATAAGATGGACAAACTCTTCTCCGGCCTGGACATTCCCCCCGCCCCGGACGAAGACGATGATTAAAGAGTGAGAGATATGAACCTCCCCGTCTGGATTGCCCGCCGATATTTTTTCTCGCGCAAGAAACGCAGCTTTATTAGCTGGTTGTCTATTCTGTCGATGCTGGGCGTGGGCGTGGGGACAATGGCCCTGATTGTGGTGCTGTCGGTCTTTAATGGCATGGAAGAGTTGAACCGTCAAATCTTCAAAAACTTCGAGGCAGACATGACAGTAATGCCCCAAAAAGGCAAGCGGTTTTTAGCCTCGGATGCACTGCTGACCAAAATTCGGCAAACACCCGGCGTCGCGCTGGTATCGGCCATAGCGCAGGACAATGCCCTCGCCCGCTACCGCGACGGGCAGGCCGTAATTCGGCTCAAAGGCGTTGACGATACCTATACTCAACGCAGCAGCATCGACTCGGCGGTGATTGGCGGGCGGTTTCTGATTCGGCAGGACGGCGTCAATTATGCCGTAGTGTCCAACGGCGTTCGCAGCGATCTGAGCATCTCGACGGTTGATATTCTAACGCCATTAGAAATTCTGTATCCAAAACGTAGTCAGTCACTTAGTGTTCTTAATCCCGATGCCTTCAACAGCGATGCGCTAACGGTGGCGGGGGTATTTTTTATCGAAGCCAACAACTACAATAATGTGGTGTTTGCCCCCATTACGGTGGCCCGTTCGCTGTTTGGCTACGACCCTGGCGAGGTAACGAGTTTAGAAATTCAACTCATGCCCAGCACCAATGAAGACCAGGCGAAAGAGGCCCTGATGGCGGTCGTATCGATGGCGGGGGGCGGGGCCAAACTAACCGTGCAAAGCCGCGACGATCTCAACCGCGATCTGTACCGGGCCATCCGGGTCGAGAAGTTATTCACGGGTGTCATTCTGGCATTCATCGTTCTGGTGGCCAGTATCAACATTTTTTTCTCTCTGTCGATGCTGGTCATCGAGAAACGCGACGACATCCGTATCCTGTACGCATTGGGTGCAACGGCCAGTACTGTCCGTCGGATTTTCCTGACCGAAGGAGCCATCATTGCCCTGACCGGTGCCGTTACGGGTCTGGTGCTGGGGATTGGTATTTGCTTAGCCCAGCAGGAATACGGCCTGATTTCGATGGGTACCGTTTCGTCCATAGTGGATGCCTACCCCGTCCGGCTCGACACGAGTGACGTTGTGCTGACGAGTGTACTGGTCGTGCTGATGACTGTGCTTACGTCGTGGTTTCCGGCCCAGCGGGCCGCCCGGCTGGTGGTGTAACGTTACGACGCGGACTAAAAAGACAAAACTTCCAACTGGTGTTTTTTTAGCGCGGGCTTCTTCAACAATCGCTTCCAGTTGCTTAGCCGTTTCGTTATTGAGCCATTCCTCTCCACACAGATTGCAGACGGTGGCAGGAACACGAC
>JBBRUB010000104.1:0-8597 GCA_038248175.1 Cytophagales bacterium
CCCGGCTTTTACAGCCAGGTACAACTCATTCGGCAACAGGGTTACGCTTTTCAGGAAACCAACCGGCATTTTGTTGGCTATGCGGTGGCTGTTCGTCGGGGCGAAGAAGTGGTGGGTAGTATAAGCGTTTATCTGCCCCAATACCGGCATACCCCGGCCAAAGCGACGGAGGTGCTGGACAGACTGCGTCAGTCAGCAATGCGCATTACCAATCAATTAAGTACCTAACTCAACTGCGCTGAAATCTGGTTAGCGGCTTCGCGCAGGGCGGTAATGATTTCAGTTTGTTTGGCGGGCGTACAGCGGTACTCCGGCAGAAAAACGCAGAGACCGGCAACGACTGTCTCTTTCGTAAAGATCGGAACGGCAAACCCTTTCGTGTGTCGGCTTTTATGGTCGGCAAATACGATGCCCTCCCGCCGTATCTTATCTAATTTTTCGGCGAGCTGGTCGGTTGTTGTAGTGCCTGGCCACATCATTTCGGCGGGCAGCCCGTTCAGATTGATAAATTTCTTTAATTCATGCGGGCTGAGGTAAGCCAGCAGTAACCGACCACTTGCCGTGTCGTACGCATTAAGTTCCGAACGGGTTTGCGCCTGAACGCTCTGGGCCGAGTTCACCAAGATCAGCGTATATCGCTTGTTGTTTCTCAGGACGCCTATGATGCAGGACTCGCTGAGCCTCGCCGTGAGCGACTCCATTACGGCCTTTGACGCGCTCACTAAGTCCTGCCCGTAAGCTACCTCGTTGGTCAATTTAAAAGCCGCTGGTCCAAGCCGATATCCCTTTTTGGTACCGATATGTTCCAGATACCCTTTGAACACCAGCGTTTTGATGATATTGGCCGAGGTTGATTGATTCAATCCCAGATGCTCCGAAATCTCGGTCAGCGTAACCGCCTGTCCTTGTTGATTGGCGACTAATTCTAAAATGTCGAATCCCCGAATTATAACCTGAACCACCTGTATGCTTGTCGAAAATAGTCTTACTTCATCATCGTGGGAGTAAATGTAGGTAGAAATTATGTAATTGTTTAGGTAGTCCACGTGAAGCTACCGCTGAGGACGTTGGTGAGTTGCTCAACTACGTTCAGTTTGTTCTTTCTCATGGTGGAGATAAAGCCCGAAATACGGGCATAATAAGACGCCCCGGCCAAGGTCTGAAAACAGTTGCTCACCTTCTGTTTGACTTTAGCAGGGTGTAACCGGGCCGCCGGAGCGGTCCCGCTCGGCTTGATTGTTGGTGAACGGTACGCCTTCCTCAAAGGCAAACGCTAAAACGGCGGCTTGATGCCGGACGAGTCACTCCAGCAGGTTGCGGCCGCATCGGCGGTCCGACTTTGGTGCGCTTGCTGCGGCCTGTACTGCCGTCTTTTTTGAAAAATACCAGCGCAGGAAGTTCTTCCTCATCGCCCTGACGACAAAGTTCTTCATACTCGGCCAGCCAACGGCCTTGATCAGCCAGCGCGAGGGGACCACAGCGGGTAGCCTGATAAGCCCGCAACAAGTAGGTATGCATCGCATTGGCCCACTGACTGCCTCGATCAATCTGGGCCGTTAGTTCGCGCAACAGATGCGCTCCGCACAGACTGTGACAGCCTTTACCAGCCAAAAGGTACGATACCACCGGGCCGACGCTTCGGCAGTCGTGGACGATCCAGTTGTGGCACTCCTCAAATACGCTTTGCTCCGAGCAGAGGGCGTCTTTGCCCCGCTTAGGATGCACAAACAGATGCGTGTACTGAGCATTGCAGGCTACCGCGTCGGCGGACCGATGCAGCCAGTGCAACTTACCCCCAACCCGTACGCCCGTCTCGTCAAAGTGACAGACTTGAGCCTTAATGAGTTGGGTTTAAATCTGTTCCTCAATGGGGTGTAGTCGCTCACTGACAACGCTCTGAGTCGTCGTTAGCGTAGCTGGGTTATATCGGACCGCCGAAGCGGGCATACCCTGTCAGTTCAGCCCACCATTGACTCACTTTGAGGCAGGTAACCCGGTAGTCCACATTGAGTAGAATGCTGTGGGCCGGTACGCCGGTGCGGTGGATACGGGGGCCGTACTGAACCGGAGCCGCTACGGAGTCAGGGAACTGACCTATTTGTGAGCATCCGCAAGCGCATTGATGAGCGATAAGCTGATGCTCCTCGACCCAGAGCCGGGGTTTAGCCAGCCGGGTCGCCGGACCGATCAACACTTGCCGCCGGGCCACGATTTGTTCTTCCCCCGTTAGCATCAGCCCACATTGCTGGCAATGAGTAGCCTGGTGGCGTTGGATGGCATCGGGCGTCTCGACCATCTGTAGGGTCTTGCCGGGATGGCCTGCTTGTCCACCGGGCTTTTTGCCGGGTGCTTTGGGCAAAGCTGGCTTGATAAGCGGCTTTTTATGATAGCCATCGGAAGCAGGTGGTTTGTGGGAGTTAGCTGAGTTTTGACGGTCCCGCGTCCGGGCCAATCGGGCGCGTAATTCAGCGTTTTCAGCTTCTAATTCCTTGACACGACCCATCAACCGTTCGACTTCAGCCCGTAGGCTGTAGATCAACGCTTTGAGTTCATCGATGTCATTTGTCTCTACCACGAGTAAGAACCAGCAAAATGCGTACCTAAACAATTACGTCCCGGTTAACGGACATGAATAGCTCCTTCTGTTTCTGGCTCAGTCCGATTAGTTGCTGAATCTTCCCGACATCTACGTCTTTGCCTTCAGCATTGAGCAGAATTTTGCAGTCCGACTGGCTGATGATGGTGTCTTTGACAATCGGGTTGTCCACGATGTCATTGATCTCCTGCGTGACCACTATGGCTTCCCCAAAGTGCTTACGCACGGTTTTAAACAGGTATTTGATGTACTCAGCCATCGACGCTTTAGTGATCGCTTTCCGGGCCTCCTCAATGATCATCATCTTCCGCACCGTTTTGGGCAGCCGGGATATTTTGGCCACAAACGTTTCCACGATGATCAGCGTCACGATGGGAAACAGGATCGGGTGATCCTTGATGTTTTCCAGTTCGAAGACGATAAACCGCTTGGTCAGCAGGTCAATTTTCAGATTCTAGTTGAGCAGGAAGTCGTACTTTCCGCCCTTATAGAAGGGCTGCATCGTCAGCAGAAACTGCTGCACATCGAAGTATTCGCGCTGGTAGCCTTTAGCGATTAGAGATGCCCGAAACCCTTCCTGATCATCGCAGTACTCATAGAAGCCATTGAAGGAAGCTTCCCTTTCCCCCTTTTTCACCCGCTTGATAAACTCCTCAACGGCATCGGCCAGGGCCACCTCTTCGGTACGGGAAAACGGCTCGGTCTCCTTTTTCCACAGTGTCAGCAAAAGCGTGTTGATCGACTCCAGTTTGTTTTTCGTGTATTTGCCGTCGTCAACATAAAACGGATTGAACGTAATCGGGTTGTCGTCGTCGTGGGTCAGGTAAATACCGTCCTGACCATACGTTTTCCGATTAATGAGATTACAGCTACCCTCGTACGAGTGGCCAACGTCCGCCCACCCGCATCCTTACTCTGGCCACGGTTGCTTATCCGCTCTCGGATGTCCTCCCGGTAGTAAGTCCATAGCACGTATGCATAATATGGGATGGCGAGGGCAAGCACGACTTTTATAAAGTCCCACCATGAATACTGGCTAAACATAAGTAGTCTCCTTTTTACTGATTACGCTGGTCTGCCTGATCGAGCTGTTCCAGCAGGTTATATAATACATGATTGATTGTCTTATCATGGTGGAAGGCCAGTTTGCGCAATAATCGGTGATGCGTTTCTGAGATACGCACCTGTTTGGCATACGGCTCTCCTTTGGGAGGTTCAGGGCTGATTACATCGTCAATCATCAGGCCGTTGCTCCGGCGAGGGCGGGTAGATTTCGCGGGTACAGCTACCGGCTCAGTCGCGTTATCAACCGGTTCGACCGGCTGAGTTGTAGGAACTTCGACGGGTAGTGACGCCGGTTCTGGGCTTCCCTCCTCCCCCATTCCAACCTGTTTCTGGGCCACAATCGGCTCTGGCAGCGGTTCTGCGGACGGCTCTTCGTTCTTAATCGGTGGCGGAGCCGGAATCATGCTGGCACTGAACCGGGCGGCTTTGGCCGCGTTATTCTGACGCGCTACGTCAGACAGTTTCGTTTTTCTCTCCTGGCTCATACGCTTCGGTTAGGGGTAAAAGTGATTCGATTTCGACAAAAAGGTCTTTTAGACCGCTATTCCGCAGATATGGGGCTGGCATTGGAAACAACGTAGAGAGGTTGGCCGAGTCCTGGTATGAATCCCGCTGTGGAATACGGCTTTTCAGACAGGCAAACCCATACTGGGCAAACCGTTCTTCCAATTGATCGGCTACCTCTCCGTCGCGCGAGGGCTTGTATTTGTTCCATACGATCCGGCAACGGTCGGCGGGGAGCAGATCAATCTGACGAATGGCATTCAGGTAGCTGAACCCCGTCGTCACGGCGTACCGGGAGGTTTCCATCGGCACAATCAGGTAATCGAGTTGGCCAATGGCGGTCTCGTATCCATCTACGTCAATACTGCCCGGCATATCGATCAGGACCAGCTGAATATCATCGGGAAGCTGGCTGAGCAGCAACGGCACATCGGTGGGATTACCTGACAGTATCTGATAGGGTTCTACCCCCTGCTCATCGAACCGGGTTGCTGTCTCCTCATCAAAATGTTCGTGTTCACTCAGACGCTGGTTATAGACTGACAGCTGAGACCCATCGACATCCAGCAGGGCTACCTTGATCTTTCGCTTGTAGTGGAGCCAAGAAGCAACCAGCACCGACAGGGTCGTTTTGCCCATACCTCCCTTCTGGGTGGCAAAGGCGAGGACAACGGGAGAGGTGGTGGGCCTGCCTTCTACCACAGAATTGGGTAACGCGGAATTTTCAGCCATACATGTAGAATTGGTTTAGACGTCCAAAGTAAATGACAAAGTTTTTAAATGACAACACATTTAGTCAATCACATAATCAATCAACTTAAAAATCAATTGATTAATCAATCAATCAATCATGTAGTCACTAAAATGACAAATTTACAAAACAACAAGATTATCTGTCATTTAGAAAACTAAATGACAAGATGGCAAAGTGAGTAAATGACAAAATGATTAATCGGAAAGAAGATGGGAAAAGATGACTAATTGACAAGTCAACAAAATGACAAGTCATTAAATCAAGGCGACGAGGTGGGCGAGGTGGGTCAAAGGGAGCTGAGTAAGCAACATGAGGAGGAAAGATTGACAAAATTATTAAATGACAAAATGACAAAGTGGAAGAGCAAAATATCAGCTTCGGTTTGACCAGCGAAAAAAGCGACGATCTAGAAAAGCAAGATGTATTTTTGTCATGACAAAAACCTCTTCCCAGCTTCGTAGTGGGACTTTCAACGTGGTCGCCGGAGTTGACTTTAAAATGAGAAACAACGTATGGAAAAGAGATTTTACCGGGGCGGTGCCCCTAAGAAAGCAGAAGAAGACAAACGTACCCGGTTTGTTCAGGTCAAGTTCGGACAGGACGAATTTGAACGAATGGAATAACGGCGGGCTGGGACAATGGCCCGCGATATATCCAGTTTCGTTAGGGCAGTCTGCTTGGAAAAGCCCCTACCCATAAAGGTGAAACTGGAGACGTATCAGGACGAAGCCTTATCACTTTTACAAGAGATACGGCAGGACGTATTGCGCATTGGGATCAACATCGACCAGTCATCAAGACGGGTAAACAACACCACAGACTACCACGAGATGCAGCGTGATTACCAGAAAATGCGCGACGAACTTGATCAGTTAATCGGGCAGATATGACAGTTGATGACCGCAATTACTCCAAACATTCGCCTGTAACACTGACCGATGGTAGCCCGAATCAGTAGCGGAAGCTCCCCAGGCGGAGCCGTCTATTACAACGAACAGAAGGTGGAAAAGGGAATAGCGGAGCGATTAGCTATCCGAAATTTTACGACGACACAATGGACAAACGCCCAGCCAGACCCGGCCATAATTGCCCAAAAACTCAATAAACGGGCCGCCCTGAGTGGCCGGGTGAAACAGCCAACCTTTCACGTAAGTCTGGCCCTGGCCAGTCACGAACAGGTTTCAGCGCAGGACATAGTTGCCATTGCCGACCAGTATATGCAGGGGATGGGCTACAGCCGACAACCCTACGCCGTGTATCAATACCATGACACCGAACACCCCCACGTGCATATCGTATCCGTGCGTATTGACGAGCAGGGGCGGAAGTTATCCGACAGCTACGAACGCGGGAAATCGAACCGGCTGCGACAGCAGATCGAACTGGACTTTGGTCTCCAGGTAGCCGAGCAGGTAGCCCTCCGGCCCGAACGAACCGCACTAAAGCCGGTCGAGTACGGGCAGGGCAATCTCAGGGATGAGGTGTCGGCAGTGGTGCAGGGTGTACTGTGCGATTTTGCCTTTAGTACATTCCCGCAGTTCAATCAACTGCTGGCCATTTACAATATTCAGGCTACGGAGATTCATCGTGAAGGCCAAAAGCCGGGCTTGCTATACTCCGTCACTGACACGGATGGAAAGCCAGTAGGCGCGGGGCTTAAAGCCAGCAGTTTACCCCATCGTCCCACCCTCGAAACAGTGGAGCGTCGGATAAAGGCGGGCAAAAAAATGAAAGAAGACCGGGCCGGACGAATACGTGGCCTAACGCGCGAAGCCCTCGGCAACAGTGCAAACTTGAGAAATTTCCAGAAACTTCTGGAAAGGGTAGGGGTGAGCCTGATTTCTCATCATAATCAGGGAGGTGTGTTGCATGGCATATCCTACCTCGATACTAAATCCCGAACCATTTACACCGGCAGCGAACTGGAAAAAGCATTTACAGCGGGGTACGTGTCCAGAACGCTGACGGAAAACAGTCAGCGAACACCTGTGCCTGAGGTGAAGGCTGATCTAAAAAACAGCATATCACCCACGAACGAAGCAAAGCATCCGCAACAGTCGTGCCGACAGCCGATTACCAACCCAAACGACACGCAGCAACCGGCTATCCAGCACCCGGAGCCGGACCAACACGCAACTACTATCCGACAGCTTTTACGCGCCCTCGGCGGACATGATTCAATGCAAAAGAGCGAAGAGGACTTAAAACAAATGCTTAAAAAATCCCGTAAACCCCGATTATCATGAGAGACGACCGAAAAGAACTGACTAAGCAGGTAGAGATATTTTTGTGGGTTGGTTTGTGCCTGCTGAAAGGAACGCAGGGCATCAGCCGACTTCTCAACTTCACGCCGGGCGGTAGCACGTTTAACGCCGAAAACGAAACGTTCCCCCAGGAAGAACGGCTGTTGGAAAATCCGCACTCGGTCAACATTCCCACGGAATACATCTATGGTGGACGAACGCGCTGGGGCTGGCTGAACCTGGCGGCTCCCTTCCGGGGTACGCTGATTATGGGATCGCCCGGTTCGGGCAAGACATACAGCATTATTCACACCATTATCCGCCAGCACGTGGCTAAGGGATTCTCGATGTACGTCTATGATTTCAAGTATCCGAGTCTGACGCAGGTCACGTATAATGCCGTGTTGAGGCATGAGAAAACCCTGCCGAAAGGGTTGAAAGTCTATATCATCGACTTCGATAATCCGAAGAAATCCCACCGCTGCAATCCATTGCACCCGTCCTATATGCCCCAGATCGACTATGCCTTTCAGAGTGCGCGGACGATACTGCTTAACATGAACCGCAAGTGGGTTGAGCGGCAGGGCGACTACTTTGTCGAGTCGCCTATCAACTACGTAACGGCTCTGATCTGGTTTCTGCGTAATTACGATTAGGGCCAGTACTCCACTTTTCCACATCTGATTGAGCTGGTCACGCGCAACTACCGGCAGCTACTGCCTATTCTGATGGACCAGCCCGACATTGCCAGTTATATGGCCCCTTTTGCCAGTGCGTTTCAGGGGGGAGCCGTGGACCAGTTAGAAGGCCAGATTTCGTCGGCTCAGATAGGACTGGCCCGCCTGTCAAGTCCGGCTCTATACTGGACCATGAGCGGTAATGATTTCATGCTCGACATCAACAATCCGAAGGAGCCAAAAATCCTTTGTCTGGGTAATAATCAGGCTGTCGATGATACCTATGGTGCCGCGCTTGGACTGTACAACTTTCGGATTTTGACCCTAATCAACAGGCCGGGTAAGCACCCCTCGTCAGTTGTTGTCGATGAGTTGCCGACCCTCTACTTCAAAGGAATTGACAAGCTGATTGCTACCGCCCGCAGTAACCAGGTGGCGGTCACCATCGGGATGCAGGATTTCTAGCAATTGGAGAAAGACTACGGTCGGGTCGAAGCGGAGTCCATCAAGAATACCTGCGGCAATATCATTTCAGGGCAGGTATTTGACCGAACGGCGGAGGCAATGCAAAACCGGCTGGGTAAGAACGTACAGCGGAAGCAGAACATCAACATTCAGTCAGAAGATACGACCCACGGTATTTCGACGGAGTTGAATTTTATGGTACCAGCCGCTAAAATGGGTATGCTGTCGCAGGGCTGGATGGCGGGCGTCGTATCCGATAACGTGGGGCAGGAGAGCCGGCACAAAGCCTTCCA
>JBBRUB010000105.1:0-8468 GCA_038248175.1 Cytophagales bacterium
CCAACTGAGCTACGGGACCAATTGAAACAAGTAAGCAGTTATCAGCATTTCTGATAACTGCTTACTTGTTTTCGTCGGGGTGGCAGGATTCGAACCTACGACCTCCTGCTCCCAAAGCAGGCGCGATACCGGGCTACGCTACACCCCGAGGTGTTTTTTTGCATTCAGCGGAGAGAGAGGGATTCGAACCCTCGGTACCCTTGCGAGTACGACAGTTTAGCAAACTGTTCCTTTCGGCCACTCAGGCATCTCTCCGAAGACCAACTAACCTGTTTTGTTTAATTGGTCTGCAAAGATAAAGCCATTTTGGACTTTCAGCAACAGATGCTCCTTAAAATCTTTTTCAAATGGCTAAATTTGAGTCCGCCAACAAGGTACTCCCCTCCTTCTGAATGAATTGGCTTTACACACTTTCCTTAACAGACTACCTGCTTATTACCCTGTTTGTATGTCTGTATCTTATCTACATGGGCCGTACCGTCTGGCTGGCCCGTAAACTGGGCACTACGGCTTGGGGAGTGGCACCCAAACTATTCCTGCGCAGTCTGTACGTATCCCTTCTGTTTATTGCCCTGATGGGGCCGTCATTCGGAAAGGCAGACAGCAGTGTGTCAGCAACAGACACCCGGCGCGACCTGTTTATTATTGTCGATATATCGCGCTCAATGGATGCTGCCGATGTGGTGCCTACCCGACTGGAGCGTACCAAATATGCCGTTCAGCAACTTATCGACACGCTCGCTACGGATCGGTTTGGCTTGATTCTGGCAGGGTCGGAACCGTTCGTACTATCGCCCCTGACTGCCGACCATGACGCGCTGCGCCAGTCTGTGCGCGATGTTCGGACGGATATATCAGCGATGGGCAGCACCAATCTCTGCGAGGCTATTGAACTGGCCCGTCAAAAATTTCTGACCGATTCTTCAACCCGACACATGGTTCGGGCTATTGTGTTGCTCTCCGACGGCGAAAACTTCACAACCTGCAACCGCTCGGCCCTGATTAGGCTGCGGTCTGGCCAGATGCCAATTCTGACGGTGGGCGTAGGTACGGAGGAAGGATCAACAATCCGAAAAGAGCGGGGTGTTGTTAGGGATGCCGATGGGCAACCAGTCACGACCCGGCTTAATCGGGATTTTTTGTCTCAGCTGTCACAGACTACCGGTGGGTTCTATGCCGAAACGGGCGATCCGCAATATGCCAGCGAGCTGGTTGGCTTTATCCGTTCATTACGGGGCGGAAGCAATAATGAGCAACAGGTAGCACTGTCCAACAACAAGTATTACTACTTTTTATTGGTCGCACTCGTGTTTCTGCTTCTCGATCTCGTTGTAACAATACGAACGTTTTCGGTATAGGTCGGTTTCGGCCTTATGCCTTATTTTTGCCCGTATAATTTCTGTTTTATGATTGTATGGCAACTCATGGCCTGGCTTTGGTGGGCAGGCTGGCTACCCAGCCAACCGCTGCCGATCAATCAGGTTTCGCAAACGAACCAGGCCAGGCAGGATGCCGGCTTTGCTTATAAGGCAGGGCAGTACCAACGGGCATTATCGCTGTACACCTATCTTGACGAGGTGAGCAACGCCCCCGATTATATGGTTCAGCTTAATCTCGGCCATACCTATTTTCAGTTGCGTCAATATAGTAAAGCCGCTCAGAAATATACAAGGCTGCAACAGGCTGACCTGCCAGAGCTACGCTCAGTGGCCGCCACACAATTAGGTGTCATTGCCTGTATAAGACGGGACAGCAGTGCGGCTCTCAGTCTGTTCAGACAGGCATTACTTATTGACTTCACGAATGAACCGGCCCGGCGTAACTTTGAGTTAGTCAAGAGATACTATACGCCAAAACCGACGAAGTCCCGGCAAATGGCTACCCAACAAACGGCTACCCAGTCTGCCCCCGCAACCGGGCGGGTGGAGCAATCAACCCGGCAGGATGAACTACTGCGCCGGTTTCGGCAGTTGAACATGACCGAAGAGCAGGCACTACAACTGCTCAACGCGATGCAGAACGATGATCTGCCCTATTCCCTGACGCGGTCGGCCCGGCAACCATCAGCGAAGCAGAAAATTGAAAAGCAAAACGAGAATCGCTGGTAGCAGTTCATTATCAGACCCTTATCTTATCATTGTAATCCGGCTGACTGCCTACCGGGAAACTGATCTCAGTAAACAGAAAAAACTGCATGAATGAAGTAGTAATCATATCCGCCATCAGAACACCCATCGGCAGCTTTGGGGGCGTCTTTTCAAGCCTGTCTGCCACGGACCTGGGCGCGGCAGCTATTCAGGGCGCGCTAAGCCGGGCGGGTATCCAGCCTAATCTGGTGCAGGAGGTCATCATGGGCAACGTGGTCTCGGCCAACGTGGGGCAGGCACCCGCCCGGCAGGCATCACTCAAAGCCGGTATTCCGGCCAATGTTCCCTGCACGACCATCAATAAAGTGTGCGCATCAGGTGCGAAAGCCATCATGCTGGCTGCTCAGGCTATCCAGTTAGGGCAGGCCGATGTAATTGTGGCGGGGGGCATGGAGAGTATGTCCAATGCACCTTACTACGTACCAAAAGCCCGTTTTGGGTACAAATACGGTAACGCCGAACTCGTTGACGCCCTGGCCCGCGATGGGCTGGTGGATGTCTATGACCAGTGCGCGATGGGCGTTTTTGCCGATGATACCGCCGAGAAATACGGCATCAGCCGCGAAGCACAGGATGCTTATACCATTCAATCGTATCGAAGGTCTGAAGCGAGTACCGGGAGCGGGCTGTTTGCTGACGAGATCATACCGGTGGAGGTAGCAGGACGCAAAAGCATCGTGACGATCAGCGAAGACGAGGAGTACAAAAACGTGATTTATGACAAAATCCCCACGCTCAAACCCGCTTTTACGCCCAATGGTACGGTAACGCCCGCCAGTTCGTCGCCCATCAGCGACGGAGCCTCGGCCCTGGTTGTGATGAGCCGACGGAAAGCCGATGAACTGGGTCTGACGCCCCTCGCCAGAATGCTGGGCTATGCCGACGCCGAACAGGAACCGCAGTGGTTCACCATAGCACCAACCAAAGCCGTGCCGCTGGCCCTCAAACGCGCCGGTTTGACCGTGGCCGACGTCGATTATTTTGAAATCAATGAAGCCTTTTCGGTTGTGCCACTGACCTTTGGCGAGGTGCTGTCGGTACCGCAGGAGAAGATGAACGTGCTGGGTGGTGCCGTATCCATGGGTCACCCGCTGGGTGCGTCGGGTGCACGGATTGTAACAACGCTCATTAACGTACTGAACCAGAAAAGCGGTACCATTGGCGCGGCTGGCATCTGCAACGGGGGCGGGGGTGCATCAGCTATTATTCTTGAAAAATTATGATTGCAGAAACCAATTTCACCTTTCCCGGACAAACAGGGTTTTATCGCGGCAAAGTACGCGATGTCTATTCGTTTCCTGACCGGCTGGTTATGGTAGCCTCAGACCGGATTTCGGCCTTTGATGTGGTGCTTCCCCGCTCTATTCCGTTCAAAGGACAGGTGCTGAACCAAACCGCCGACTATTTTCTGCGGGCCACCGCCGATTTGGTCCCTAACTGGCTGCTGAACGTGCCGGACCCGAATGTAAGCGTCGGCCTGCGCTGCGAGCCGTATCCCGTCGAGATGGTGGTACGCGGGTATCTGGCGGGTCATGCGTGGCGGCAGTACCGCGACGGCCACCGCGTATTGTGTGGTGTTACAATGCCCGATGGTCTGCGCGAAAATGACCGCCTGCCCGCTCCCATCATTACACCCACCACCAAAGCCCACCAAGGCCACGACGAAGACATCAGTCGCGAGGAAATTCTGCGTCAGAACATCGTCAGCGAAGCCGAATACAGCCAGCTGCAAGCCTATGCCCTTAGCCTATTTGAACGGGGTACGCAAATGGCTGCCGAACGCGGTCTGATTCTGGTCGATACCAAATATGAGTTTGGACACATCGACAGAAAAATTTACCTGATCGACGAAGTACACACCCCCGATTCGTCGCGGTATTTCTACGAGGATACGTATCAGACGCAGTTGCAGACAGGCGAACCGCAGAAACAATTATCGAAAGAATTCGTTAGAGAGTGGCTCATCGTGAACGGGTTTCAGGGTAAACCCGGCCAGACCGTTCCAGCTATGTCTGACGAGTGGATCAACCAGATTTCGGCACGCTACATCGAACTGTTTGAAACCGTAACGGGTCAGTCTTTTCAGCGGGCCGACACGACCGATCCGTTGACCCGTATTGAAACCAACGTTCTCCACAGCCTTTCAATCGAAACAAACGCATGAACTTTACCATCGAAAAAACCGAGCGGTACGCCCTGATCCGGCTGGCTGAAGCCACACTCGACGGCGATATGCCCGCCACCTTTGAAACCCTGAACCGAAATCTGTTTCGCGAGGGATACAGCAACATTATCGTTGATATGGAACCGGTACAGTCGATCGATACGGCGGGCGTAACGGCCATTCGGAAAGTAAACCGGCAATGTACCAGCGAAGAGGGTTTGCTGATTCTGGTTACGGACAATGACGACCTGATCGGTTTTTTGGACACGGCAAGCGGTAACGACCTTACCTTTTTACCCACGGTTGAAGAAGCCATCGACGCCGTGTTTATAAACGAACTGGAAAACGATTTCCGCAGCGAAGACGACGACGAATACAACGCCGGTATGGACCGCGACTAAGCCTGCTCTTCTATGCCCGATACTCTTCCAGACGCTTCCCGTCTGGCTCACCTGCCTTTTGCGCTTACCATTTTGGGGGCCGGTTCGGCCACGCCTACCCTACGCTTTCACCCCACGGCCCAGCTCCTGACGGTGGGCAGCGATCTGATGCTTATCGATTGTGGTGAGGGTACGCAGCTGCGGTTTATCGAGCAGCGTATCCGGCCCGGTCGGCTCCGGTATATCTTTATCAGCCACCTCCACGGCGATCACTATTTCGGATTACCCCCGCTACTTTCGTCGCTGAACCTGAGTGGCCGTACCGAAGACCTTTACCTGTTCGGGCCACGCGGTCTGGATGAGGTGCTGACTACTATTTTTCGGGTATCGGGTTCGCGGCTGGGCTACAAACTTATTTTTCAGGCCGTTGAGCCAGATCAGGCAAATTTCCTGCTCGACCACCCGCAGTGTACCGTTCAGTCAATTCCGTTGCAGCACCGGGTGGCGTGTAGTGGGTACTTGTTTCGCGAAAAACCGCATAAGCCGCATCTACTCCGGTACAAACTCCCCACCGACGTACCCATCGAGGTGCTGAAGCAACTGAAAGACGGACGTAACGTACTGGACGAAACCGGCGCGGTGCAGTATGCCGCAGCCGATTATACTGAACCCGGTCCGGCTCCGCGCTCCTATGCTTTTTGCTCCGACACCCGCTACGCGGAAGAAATGGTACCGCTACTACAGGGGGTTAGCCTGCTGTATCACGAAGCCACCTTTCTGGAAGACAACGCCCAGCGGGCCGCCGAAGTCTATCATTCTACCGCCCGGCAGGCCGCCACCATTGCCCTGAAAGCAGGCGTTGGTCAATTACTTATCGGCCATTTTTCGTCAAGGTACAAAGAGGTCGGGCCGTTTCTGGACGAGGCACGGGCTGTTTTCCCCAACACGCACTTAGCCACCGAAGGCCAAACAATATCCCTTTGATTTTTAAGTTAGTATCAAAACGTAACTGATTTAGCTCAGTACGTTGTTTAACCGTATCTGTATGCTGGCCTTTCGAATAGGCTTTCTGGACATTACCTGGCTCGATCTGCTCGATATTGGGATAGTGGCCATGGTGATTTATCAGATTTATAACCTGGTTAGAGGCAGTGTAGCCAGCCGCGTATTTGTGGGCTACCTGCTGGTCTATCTTGTCTATCTACTGGTGAAAGCCCTGGGCCTGCCCCTGATGACCACCCTGCTCGAGTATTTTATCAGCGTGGGGGCTCTGGCTCTTATCATCATCTTTCAGCAGGAAATCAGACGTTTTCTGCTGCTCATCGGCAAATCAACTAACCTAAGTAACAACCGGCTTTTTCGGCGGTGGATGTATCGACAGGCCAGTACAACCGATGACAAACCTATGCTGCGACCGATTCTGGAAACCTGCAAAACGCTTAGCAGCGAATTTTCGGGCGGATTACTGGTGCTTCAGAAAAACGACGATCTGAGCCGGTTTATCCAGTCGGGCGAGTTGCTCAATGCCGACGTGTCCAAGCAACTGCTACTGTCCATCTTCAGCCAGTACAGCCCGTTGCACGATGGGGCAGTAATCATTGGTGATGGGCGAATCCGGGCAGCCCGCTGCATTCTGCCTATCTCGAACGATGAAGAATTGCCGCCTGCGCTGGGATTCCGGCACCGGGCCGCGCTGGGCATGAGCGAAGTTACTGATGCGGCTATCATCGCGGTATCGGAAGAAAGTGGCCGACTGACACTGGCTCTCGATGGCCAATTATTTACTCACCTCTCGCTCAGCGACTTAGGCGTTAAGCTGGAAAATTATCTCTACGCACCCCGCAACGGACAGTGAGCACGCACGCAAACCATTTAGCCATACGTGGGTTTACGTATAATCACTCAACACGTTTGCATGACTCGCTCAACGCGCTACCGCTGTCTCAGCGCAGCTCTTTTCCTCCTCTTTTTTTCAACTGCGCAGGCTCAGTTTCAGCTCGATCTGGAATCAGGAGCAGTGCTGGGTACCAACTATAACGACGTCAGAATTCCCAATACGGGTGGTACACTGTTTAACCTTTCGGCAGAACTGACGGCTCAGCCCAAAATCTTCTACCGCATTCGGGCTAATTATACCATCGGCAACCGGCATACGTTTTCGGCACTTTACGCCCCCCTGACGGTACGTTACGAAGGTGATTTTGGTCAGGCTGTGAATTTCAATAATGTGATATTCACGGCAGGACAGCCCCTGACAGCCTTTTACCAGTTTAACTCGTACCGCCTGACGTACCGCTACCGACTGGTGAACAAAACACGCTGGCAGGCTGGACTGGGCCTGACCGCCAAAATTCGCGACGCCAACGTCCGGCTCAAGGATGAGCGGTCGGGTCTCGACACTAATTTTGATAATGTTGGCTTTGTACCCCTGATTAATTTTTACGTAGCCTGGCGTCCAGGTGAGCGGCTGGGCCTTCTGCTGGAAGGAGATGCGCTGGGTGCCAAACAGGGGCGGGCCGAAGATGTGTTTGCAGGATTGACCTATAACTTCAGCCCAAAAATTGCCGTTAAGGCGGGCTACCGGGTCGTTGAAGGAGGAGCCAACGTAGAAAGTATCTATAATTTTACCTGGATCAACTACGCATCGGCAGGGCTACTGATTACACTCTGAACGGTGTACTATGGGCTTGCGCGTGAGCAGCCCCCGCCCTGAAGAAGACTGCCCATGCATAAGCCCACAGGGAATTGAATCCCATTCCTAATACTCCAGCATGAGCGGCAGCTTCTTGGCCTGCTCCACAAAGTCGCTGATTTGATCTACAGAAGGTGGACGTTGGGTAAACTGCCGGACCTTGTTGATTTCGATAAGTTTAGCGTGCAGGTTCTTGGGTACACGGTGGGCCAGTTCTTTCACCGTGTCAACGCCGGCAACTTCCATTAGGTCGCTGTAAACACGGCCAATACCCTTCACGCGAGCCAGATCAGCGCGGTTGGCCAATTCCAGAATGACGGTGGTGTCAACATTAATAACTGAAGCCAGTGCCTGCCGCTGGACAGGTGTTTTAGTAGCTTCGAGCAGCGCGTTGCTGTCAGCAAGGCCATGCCCTTTAAAAGCGTTTACCATAGCATCGGTAATGCCACGGATTTCTCCTAAGGTGATACTCATTAAAAAAAGAGGTTATGTTCTTGATTGAGGAGAGCCCACCCGACTTTCGGGCGGTTACTTACACATTCAACGAGCAAGGTACTTTCTTCGGGTATCGTTTAAAAGAAATTTCTTTTGTACGGTAAAACTATCGGGATGCATCTGTTCAAACTCCTGCGCCCACTCGGCATAGCGTACTGGCTCGGCCTGTAGAAATAGCCCGGCGTCAATCTTCTTCTGCGCTAAATACTCCTCGAACAAAAGCATATACCTAATCCGTTGTAGGGAGCCAAATGACTCGGTCGTTTTGCGGGCAAGATAATACCAAAGCCAGACAGATGTCTGACTAACCTCCTAACCAGCAAGAACAATTATTTTAATCTTAAGTAACCATTTATTTATCAGCAAATTAGCTGATCCTACAATTTCTATATGTATAAATATGTTTTTTTAGGATTAATCCGATAGTGTATTTTTGCTGTAGTTCTATTATTCTTGAATTCAAATTTGAAATGCAATTCACTTAATCTTCTTTTTTGGCTCGTTGTCGGGGCCTCACCCAACCAGGCTCCCGACAACGAACTAAAAAAGAAGTCAGCCGAACAGGAAGCCAATGCGTAGTTTTGGGTATC
>JBBRUB010000106.1:0-8426 GCA_038248175.1 Cytophagales bacterium
GCAGCATTTCAAAAATCTTGTTACGCTTTACGGGACCGGTAATTTCGGTGCGCTCAATGTAGGTTGTGAACCGGATGTTATCATTATCCTGCAACCGGAGGTCGTTGGTCTGGATACCCGTCAGCAGGTAATCATACAGGTCGAGATTCGCTACTACCCGGTTGTTGCGGATAAGCTGCACCTTCCGGAAAGACCCCAGTTCGTTCGGCCCGCCCGCCTGGAAAATAGCGTTCATAATGGTCGAGAGCGACGAGAGCGTGTAGGTGCCTGGCTGCACGGCCTCGCCCGTTACCGTAACCCGAATGCTGCGGATGGCTCCGCCAAGCGATACTTCCAGAAAGGTATTTTTTGGGCCGTAGGCTCCGTTGCGCAATCCGGCAAACTTGCTGGCCAACCGACCTTCGATCCGGGTTTTGGCCTGCTCGACACTTAACCCCGCTACCTGAACCGGCCCCACACCCGACTGCTGGGCAAAATACACATATCCTTCGGGAGTCACCTTCTGAGAAAAGTCGGTTTCGGAGTAGCCGTAGATACGGATGTTCAGTTGATCGCCCGGCCCAACGGTATAGTTGCGGGGGGTAGCCATAGTCAGATTGGGCTGAAATGATTTTTTCAGCTCGGTGTCGCTGAAAACGTCGTAACCAAAAATCCGACGGCGGAGTTGTAACCGTTCGGCTTCGCGGGACTGCTCGTAGCTGTCTTTAACTAAGTTCTCATTCATCTGCTCATTAGACTGATCATCGTCGGCCTGGGCCGCGCCTTCTTCCAGTCCGTTCACGCTTCTTTCTCCAGTAGGGCTATTCGCGTTGGCTGGGTTGTTGGCATTGGCCGGATTGTTGGCGTTACCGCGTCCGTTGGCATTACCGTTTTGCTGCTGGAGCTGATTGATTTGCTGCTGGGCCTGCTGTCTGGCTGCAGGCGGCAGGTTATTGATATTTACCCCGCCCGGTAGGGTCGTATTGGCTGGAGCTGCACCACCGGACCGGGCCGGAGTGGCACCGGGGGAGGCAGGGGCGCCACCCGGTGCAGGCGCGGGCGTTACCTGCGCCCAGACATGACCCGATAGCAACACTACCGTCAAAACAGATAGACCTAACCGGTGAACCAGTCCACCCGGATGGATAGAAAAAGAATTTAGGAGAAACATGCGGAGAATTCGCAGATTTTGCATATTTTTAAGAAGTCGAACAGTTAGACGGCCGTAAAAGTACACAATCACTCGAAGTGCTATTTTAGGCCGTTATCGTACACAGCACGGTTCAGTCGGCAAAGTAAACGAACTTTTACGGGAATCTGAACAGTTTCTGATTCTACGGATATATTTCAGCCCTGCCTGAGCTCGTATGACTTTTCCGATGTTGCTGTGTTAACTAAAAATATCGTTCTTCCGTATATCACCCGCCCACTAATTTTTGTATGGCCGATTTAACGTTAAAACCTGTTCAGTACAACGAAGATAGTATCCGGTCGCTCGACTGGCGCGAACACATCCGGCTTCGGCCTGGTATGTACATTGGTAAACTCGGCGATGGCTCTGCTTACGACGATGGCATCTATGTACTGCTCAAAGAAACGATTGATAACTGCATTGACGAACACGTCATGGGCTTTGGTAAAACCATTGATGTGCGGGTTTCCGAACACCGTATCGAAGTACGCGATTATGGCCGGGGCATCCCACTCGGTAAGGTTGTCGATGTCGTTTCCAAGATCAACACCGGTGGTAAGTATGACTCCGGTGCGTTCCAGAAATCGGTGGGGCTGAACGGTGTCGGTACCAAAGCCGTCAACGCGCTATCGTCGCATTTTCGGGTGCAGTCGTTTCGCGATGGTCGTAGCGTCTGGGCCGAGTTTGTGCGGGGCGACCTTGATAAGAAAGAAGAGGGTGAAACTACCGAGCGTAACGGTACGCTGATCGTTTTTGAGCCGGACAATACGGTGTTTAAGAATTTTCACTACCGTGGGCAGTTCGTATCGGACATGATCTGGAATTACTGCTACCTCAATGCCGGGCTGATCATCAATTTCAACAAACAGAAGTTCGTTTCCCAAAACGGTTTGCTCGATCTGGTTAGGAACCGTCATAAAGAAGAGGACCTGCGCTATCCCATTATCCATCTGAAGGGCGATGATATCGAGATTGCCATGTCGCACGGCAATCAGTACGGGGAGGAGTATCATTCGTTCGTCAATGGCCAGAATACCACCCAACACGGTACGCACCTGACGGCTCTCAAAGAGGCCTTGGTCGATACCATCAGGAAGCACTTCGACAAGAACTACGATACTACCGATATCCGGGCCAGCGTCATTGCCGCCGTCAGTATCCGGGTGCAGGAGCCGGTGTTTGAGTCGCAGACCAAGACAAAGCTTGGTTCGATTAACATGTCGCCCGATGCCAACGCGCAGTCGGTCAACTCGTTTGTCAAGGACTTTGTCAGAGAACGCCTGGATAATTTCCTGCATATCAACCCCGCCGTGCGCGATGCTATGAAAAAGCGCATCGAACAGTCGGAACGCGAACGTAAGGAACTGGCGGGTATCAAAAAACTTGCCAATGACCGCGCCAAAAAAGCAAGTTTGCATAACAAAAAACTCCGCGACTGCCGCAACCACCTGCCCGACGTCAAATCTGACGACCGGCTTGAGACTACGCTCTTCATTACCGAGGGCGACTCGGCCAGCGGCTCAATTACCAAAAGCCGCAACGTGCAGACGCAGGCCGTGTTTAGTTTGCGCGGTAAGCCGCTGAACTGCTTTGGCCTGACCAAAAAAGTGGTCTATGAAAATGAGGAGTTCAACCTGTTGCAACACGCTCTGGATATTGAGGACGGGCTGGAGGGGCTGCGTTACAACCGCATTGTCATTGCCACCGATGCCGACGTGGACGGGATGCATATCCGGCTGTTGATGCTGACGTTTTTCCTGCAATTTTTCCCGGATCTGGTGCGTAACGGCCACTTGTACATTCTGGAAACGCCGTTGTTCCGGGTTCGTAATCCCAAGAACCACAAGGAAACGACGTATTGCTATTCTGAAGAGGAGAAACAGGCCGCAATGAACAAGCTGACCAAGGGCGGCAAGAAGATCGAGATTACGCGCTTCAAGGGGCTGGGCGAAATCTCGCCCGACGAGTTTGGCCTGTTCATCGGCGAAGACATGCGCCTGGAGCCGGTTATTATGGAGAAGGAAACATCGGTGGCCAAACTGCTGAGTTACTACATGGGCAAAAACACCCCCGACCGGCAGCGGTTCATTATTGACAACCTCCGTGTCGAGAAAGACGTGGACGAAGCGGCTTTGGTGTAAGAATTTCGGAGTTCGGTTTTTAGTTTACGGTTTTCGGTGGGTCATTTGCAGGGCTTACACCAAATACCGTAAACTGAATACCGCTCTGATGACCCTCGAATCCCTCCGTACCGATATTGATGCCCTCGATGACCAACTGCTTATGCTGCTCAATCAGCGGATGGAGCTGGTTAGGAAAGTGGGCGAATTGAAACGTACCACTAACACTGTTATCTACCGGCCTGAACGCGAAAAGCAGATTCTGGACCGGCTACATCATCAGAACGACGGGCTGCTGAATCGGGCGGCCATCGAAGCCATTTTTCTGGAAATCTTCGCCGTTTCTCGCAATCTCGAACTGCCCGAACGGGTGGCGTACCTGGGGCCGGAGGGCAGCTTCACGCATCAGGCCGCCGAGAGCCGGTTTGGAGCCATGAGTGCATACATGGCCCTGCCCACCATCCGGTCAGTGTTTGAGAGCGTAGAAACGGGACGGGTGCGGTTTGGGGTAGTACCCATCGAGAACAATCAGGAAGGTGTGGTTAGTGAGGCCATTGATTTGCTGCTGGAAAAAGACCTCAGTATTGCCGCTGAAGCCCAGATTCCGGTCCACTTTACGTTTGCCACCCAGGCAGAAAACCTCGCCGACATCACGCACATCTATTCTAAAGACATCGCGTTTCGGCAGTGCAGTAAATTTCTGAACGACAGTTTCGACGGGCTACCCGCCGAACTCGTACCGGTCGAGTCAACCTCAAAAGCCGCTAAACTGGCCGGGCAGCAGCCCAATACAGCGGCTATCTGCTCGCACATTGCCGCTAAATTATTTGACGTACCAGTACTGTTTGATAACATCGAGGATTCGGACCTGAACCGCACCCGGTTCCTGATTCTGGCTAAAGACTTTGTAAATCAGCCCAGCGGCCACGACAAAACCACGCTTATTGCCCGGCTCTCCAACACTGAGTCGCCGGGGGTATTGGCCCGGT
This sequence comes from Cytophagales bacterium, assembly GCA_038248175.1. Lineage (GTDB taxonomy): Bacteria > Bacteroidota > Bacteroidia > Cytophagales > Spirosomataceae > Spirosoma. The sequence goes on from JBBRUB010000106.1 coordinate 4,281, forward strand.
TTCTTCAGGAGTTCAATCAAAAGGGTATTAACCTGACCAAGATTGAGAGTCGTCCGTTGCGTGAGGGAACGTCGTTTCGGTTCTGGTTCCTGCTCGAGTGCGAAGGCCACGCCAATGACCCGGCTCTGCACGATATTCTGGCCCGCCACACGACTGACGTTAAACTGCTGGGTAGCTACGTCCGCATTGTGTGAGTTCGGGTGTGGTGATGCGCCCGGCCTGTGTCGAACTGCAACAAAAAATCCCCGCCGAAGCCCGGCGGGGATTTTTTTATATGGTAATCGGATGGCTCTATACTTCTTCAACTGCCCGTTCCCGTGCTACAAGCCGATCGTGGCCAACTTCCTGCTGGGCTTTCTGAGATTCGGCAGAAGGGCGGAGCCGGACGATGTGCAGCTTGTGCAGCAGGCCAATCATAGGATAGGTGGGGTCGAACTCAAACCATTTCGCGCCGAAGTTGGCCGAGTTTGGCCGCTTATGGTGATTGTTCTGAAACAGTTCGCCCATCATTACCACATCGAGAATCAACGAATTTTTCGATTCGTCCTGATTGTCGAAGTTTGAGTAGCCATACTTGTGGCCGCTCCAGTTAATGATGGCTCCATGTACTGGCCCCATGACGAAGTGAACGGGCAGCAGGAAGAAGAACGCCCAGTGCATGTCCAGATACAGGTACGCAAGGATGTAGAACGCGCTGTACAGCACGGCCCAGCCCGCACGCGAAACCCACGAGTCGCCTACCTTTTCGATGAATTTCCACTCCGGATAATTCCGGTCGAATTGCTTTTCGATAGGTTGGGTACGGTGTAGAACGGTGTTGTAGATGTTTTTGGTCGTCCACATCATCGTGAAAATGTTTTTCGTATGATGGGGCGAGTGCGGGTCACGGGGGGTATCGCTGAAGGCGTGGTGCATCCGGTGCAGCACAGCGTAGGCCCGCGGACTGAGGTACGACGATCCCTGTGAGATATACGTCAGAGCGTAGAAAAAACGCTCCCAGAATTTGCTCATCGAGAACATTTTATGTGCCGAGTAGCGATGCAGGAAGAACGTTTGGCAGAACAAAGACAAATACCAGTGTCCGATAAAGGCGGCCAGTACAATCACAGGGGTAATGAGTTAAAAGTGAAGATGAACAGGACTAAAAATACTCCTACAATACTAACGAAATTCGCGCTCATTTGGGTTTCATTCCCCAAATAATACCCAAATTTTATTCAACTGAGGTAGCGTATTCCAGTAGGTTGGCACCCATCCGCAGGGCCTGCTGCCGTACGGGTTCGGGGTCATTATGCACACTTTGGTCCTCCCAGCCGTTGCCCAGATCGCATTCGTAGCTGTAAAAGCAGACCAGCCGTCCTTCGTAAATCAGCCCGAACCCCTGCGGTGCTTTTCCATCGTGTTCATGCACTTTAGGCAGGCCATTCGGAAATTTGAACCGCTGTTGATAAACGGGGTGGTTGAATGGCAGTTCCACGAAATTCAGTTCGGGAAAAACCTTTTTCATCTCGCGCCGGATAAACTTGTCGAGTCCGTAGTTATCATCCACATGCAGGAACCCACCCGACATCAAATACCGGCGCATGTTACGGGCTTCGGCGTCGCTGAATGTCAGGTTGCCGTGTCCGGTAAGGTGTACAAACGGGTAACTGAACAAATCGGGGCTGCCGGGTTCTACAATGTCTTCTTCGGGGAAGATGTTCATGCGCAGGTTAGCGTTGACAAACTTGATCAGGTTGGGCAGCGAGGTTTTGTTGGCGTACCAGTCGCCCCCGCCATTGTATTTCAGCTTGGCAATTTTATAGGCATACTGAGCCGTTGCCAATGAACAGGTAGCCGCGAGCAGGAAGCAGGAAAGCAGGATTTTTTTCATAGCTGCATCAAAAATTGATAAAGTTTAAGACTTGACAGGCGGTTAGTGCGGCTGTTTCGGTGCGGAGCCGGGTAGGGCCGAGCGTTGCCAGTTGAAAGCTAGTGTTCAAAGCCTGCTTTAGTTCAGTATCCGAAAAGTCACCTTCCGGACCAATCAGTACCACGTAGCTGCCGCCGGGTGTTGCTGATTTTGACAGATTGACCGGAGGCTCGCTGTCTGGTAAATGCGCAATGAACCGCTGCGGTTCCGCAATGGTATGGAGCAGTTCAGAAAACGGTACGGCATCGTCAAACCGGGGTAGCCACGACTGTAACGATTGTTTCATGGCGGCAACAGCAATCTTCTCGATACGTTCCAGTTTTAACACCCGCCGTTCGGAGTGTTTGCCAAAGAAGAAGCTGACACGCTCCACGCCAATCTCGACCGCTTTTTCGACGAACCATTCGATTCTGTCCAGGCTCTTGGTTGGGGCCACGCAGATACGTATGGAAAACGGGCGGGGTGGGGTGGTTCGCGTATCGGTGATCCGAAAGGTGGTTAGTTTTCCTGTTGAGGGCGTTATAATAGCCGAATGCCGATTGCCGCGCCCGTCTGTCACCGCAATAGCGTCGCCGGGTTTAAGCCGCAGCGTTTTCATGGCATGGCGTGAATCGTCTTCGGTCAGGTGCAGAACGGCATCGGGCGTGGACCCGCCAGGCTGATAAAATAGGGGCATATCGTGAAATCAGATACCTGCCAATAGGTTGGTTTTGATGAGTTTGATGGCAATGGCCAGCAGAATGATGCCAAAAATCTTACGAATTATAGACAGCCCGCCCGGACCCAGTTTGACCTCAAGCCATTCAGATGACTTCAGCACGGCATAAATCAGTAACAGATTGATAACAATGCCGACAATGATATTGACCGTCTGATACTCGGCCCGCAACGAAATAATAGTGGTGAGCGTACCGGCCCCGGCAATGAGCGGAAACGCAATTGGTACAATGTGCGAAGCCGTGTCTGTTTCGATCTCGGCCTTGAAAATATTGCGGCCCAGAATCATCTCCAGCCCCAGCAGAAAGATAATCAGCCCACCCGCCACCGCAAACGACGCTACATCGACCCCAAACAAGCGTAAAATCCGTTCGCCCACGAACAGGAACGACACCATCAGCACACCCGACGCCACCGTTGCCCGCTCTGACTCGATCTTGCCCACCTTCTGGCGCAGGTCAATGATAACCGGCAGTGAACCGACAATGTCAATGACCGAAAACAGAATCAGCGTAACCGAAATAATTTCTTTGAAATTGAACATATTGGTACTTCACCCCAACCCCTTCCCCGAAGGGACGGGCTATTGGAGCCAGGTCTTTAAGTCCCTCCCTTCGGGGTTGGGGTGGGGTAATTGATAAAAAATTCTTGTAACCTCCCAATCTCCTCTTCCAGAATAGCCGGAAAGTTGGCAATCCGAAACGTCGTGTTTTTCCAGTTGCCGTAGCCGTTGCCGAGGGTAATACCTACCTGTTGCGCGGCCAGTTTCACGGCCTGAACGTCAGCTTCTAAACCACTTACTGCAATAACCGTGTCAGAACGTGTTGCCGGGTCGTCAATTAACAACCGAAACGGCGAGTTGGTCATGTCCTGCCCGAAAAAATTGTACCAGTCGGCAGCACGATGCTTGGTAATGGCGTTGATATCGGCAATGGGCGGCACCTGCTGCAAAACGCGCATCAGGCAGTAAATACCCATACCATTGGGCGTGTAGGGCGTCTGGAACTTCGAGAAATTTTCGTGGATAAACAGCAAACTGTTATAATGGCCGCGCTCGCCGATGGCTTCGGCGCGGGCCAGCGCAGCGGGCGAATACACCAGCACGGCTAACCCTGCCGGAAGCCCGAAACACTTCTGCACCGACGCAAACCAAACATCAGCCAGTGTCCAGTCAAAGGCCACGCCCGCCATGCTCGATACCGCATCCACGGCAATCAGGCCCGAAAAGTCATTTCGAAAATTGGCCAGCGCGTTCATGCTGACCTGCGTCCCGTTCGAGGTTTCGTTTTGTACGATGCACAACACGTCGGCATCGGCGAGGTTGACGGGCGGGTTGATTTGGTACGTATACTCGGCCCATTTCTGGCCAAAAGCACCGCTGTAGGGATGCAGGCTCGCTTTGGCGGTGAGCGACTGCGCCACAATTTCCCAGCATTCGGTGGCTGAAGAGACGAAGGCAATATGGTAATCGTTGGGAATGGCGAGTTTTTCGTGCAGCAGCTGCATCGTTTCCCGGA
>JBBRUB010000107.1:0-8379 GCA_038248175.1 Cytophagales bacterium
GTAAATTTACCGAAGCCCGCATATTTGCCACCCAGGATCAAACCATTCAAGTGGGGCGGGGCGGTGGACTGCCGGTGCAGTTCGTGATCCAGAACCTGAACTTTGACAAACTGCGGGAGAAACTGCCTACCTTTCTTGAGGAAGTGCAGAAAGACCCGACGTTCCAGACTTCGGACGTTGATCTGAAATTCAATAAACCCGAACTCAACATCAGCATCGACCGCGAAAAGGCCACCAACCTTGGCGTGTCGGTGCAGGACGTGGCCCAAACCCTGCAACTGGCCCTGAGCAACCGGCGGCTGGCCTATTTCCTGATGAACGGCAAACAGTATCAGGTAATAGGTCAGGTGGACCGCGCCGACCGCGATGCTCCCGTAGATTTAGCTTCGCTTTATGTCCGTACCAACGAAGGGCGGTTGATTCAACTAGATAACCTCGTTACGTTTCAGGAAGTGAGCAGCCCCCCGCAGGTGTATCACTACAACCGCTTTAAGTCGGCCACGGTGTCGGCGGGGCTGGCTCCGGGCAAAACCATCGGCGATGGCGTGGCAGCCATGCAGGCCATTGCCGACCGAACGCTCGACCCAACCTTCCAAACCGCACTCTCCGGCCCCTCCCGCGACTATGCCGAGAGCTCGTCCAACACGCTATTTGCCTTCGGGCTGGCCCTGATACTGGTCTACCTAATTCTGGCCGCCCAGTTTGACTCATTCATTGACCCATTCATCATCATGATTACCGTGCCACTGGCCCTGGCGGGGGCGGTGTTCTCGCTCTGGATGTTTAACCAGACGCTGAACATTTTCAGTCAAATTGGTATCATCATGCTGGTGGGTCTGGTCACGAAAAACGGAATTCTGATTGTGGAGTTTGCCAACGAGCAACGGCTGCTGGGCAAGAACAGGTTTGAGGCCGCCACTGAGTCAGCGGCTTTGCGGCTGCGCCCCATCCTGATGACTACGCTCGTGGCAGCTTTTGGTGCATTGCCGCTGGCCCTCGCGCTGGGATCTGCCTCCAGGAGCCGCGCACCGCTGGGTATTGTCATCGTGGGCGGGCTGCTGTTCTCGCTCGTATTAACGCTGTATGTGGTACCCGTTATTTATACGTATTTAAGTCGCCGAAAAGATAAACAGCCCGGCGAAACCCAGTTGGATGTATCAAAACAAGAGCCAGAATCGGTTGCCGTCTGACAGACCCAAACAGGAAGAAAGCACTGCCCGACGCTGGTTTTATGACGAACCGTTCAGTTAAAGCCCCGAAACGCGGATTACGTCCGGCGAGGTTCATACGTTAAGGGTTTATTTACCTAAAACGAAACGGTATTGTTCAAAAGTCAGTTAACCCGTTTGGCAGGCAATCTGAAAGCCAGCAAACAGTTGCCCATAAATTTCCTTATTCCTTATCAAGTCGTTGGCGCATCCCGGCAGTTCTCGACTTCTTTCCTTATCTTGCCTAAAAATAGCCTGATTTACTCCACTCACTCTTTATGGCCTTTATTGACAACGTTCTCCAGAAACCATCATACGGCTGGAGTGATGCAAACGGCGAACTGATCGTTCCCACCACAAGGCAACTCTTCAAAGAAGCCTTTTCCCGAATCAACGTTTTTGCTGACCGCAGAAACTGGATCTCCGGCGTAAGCTGGCTCATGGCGGCCTGTTTGGTGCCATTCATGCTGCTGGCCCTCTTCAAGTACTTCTCATTCACATTGCTGGTGGTTTCGTTTCTGTACAGCATTATGGTAATGAGTACCCACGCGACGGTCTGGTTCCACCGGTACAGCACCCACAAGGCCTTCACGTTCAGTCACCCGGTGTGGCGGTTTATCACCCAGAACCTGGTGCTCAAGACGTTCCCGGAAGAAATTTACGTGGTCTCGCACCACGTTCACCACTCCAAATCCGACCAGCCCGGCGATCCATACAACGCACAGGGTGGCTTGATGTACTGCATGCTGTCAGACGTGAATCACCAGAGTATTGCTAAAAACCTGAGCGAAGACGATTATAACAAAGCTGCCAGTTTCATGAAGCACACCGGCGTCTGGATCAACAGTTACGCGGCCTATCAGAAATGGGGATCCGTGGCTTCGCCGTATTATACAATTGGTTTGTGGATACTGAACTGGTCGTTCTGGGCCACGGTGTTTTATCTGATTGGCGGTCCGGCTCTGGTGTGCGGCCTGTTTACCGGTGCCATGTTCTGGTTCGTACTGGTGCGGGCCTTTAACTACACTGGCCACGGAAAAGGCGAAGTCAAACACGTAGAGGGCGTCGATTTTGACCGACGCAATCTGTCTGTCAATCAGTCGCGACCCGGCTTCTTCTCGGGCGAGTGGCACAACAATCACCACCTGTATCCCAGCAGTGCCCGCGCTGGCTTCCTGCCGTTTCAAATCGACTTTGCCTGGATGTATATCTTCGCGCTTTACAAACTCGGCATGGTGTCGTCGTACCGCGATAACAAGAAAGATTTCTTGAAGAAGTACGTCAACGTCGCCAAAGAACCGGAGACCAAAAAATCAAGGGCGGTCCTCGCGGAGTAAGTCAGCAAGCGGCTAACAATTCCAGCTTACAAATAAAACCGGAGCGCAATACATTGCGCTCCGGTTTTATTTGTAAGCTGGAATGCCGGTAATCTCAGCCCCCAGAATGAGCAGATGTATGTCGTGGGTGCCTTCGTAAGTGCTGACTGATTCGAGGTTCATCAGGTGGCGCATAATGGGGTACTCGCCCGATATACCCATCGCGCCCAGAATCTGCCGGGCCTCACGGGCGATGCGCAAAGCCATTTCTACGTTGTTGCGCTTAGCCAGCGAAATCTGAGCGGTAGTGGCCCGGTCTTCGTTTTTGAGCACGCCCAGCCGCCAGCACAGTAATTGCGCCTGCGTGATATCGGTCAGCATCTCGGCCAGTTTTTTCTGCACCAGCTGGAAACTCGCAATCGGCTTCTGAAACTGCACCCGCTCCAGCGCGTACCGGCGGGCCACTTCATAACAGTCCATGGCCGCACCCAACGCCCCCCAACTAATGCCATAGCGGGCCTGATCCAGACACTTGAGGGCGCTTTTCAGCCCAAAGGCATCGGGCAGCAGGTTTTCTTTCGGTACGCGAACATCCTGAAACACCAACTCGCCGGTGGTGCTGGCCCGTAACGACCATTTGTTGTGAATTTCGGGTGTGGTAAAGCCATCCATGCCGCGTTCCACAATCAGGGCACGTACTTTTCCCTGGTCGTTTTTAGCCCAGACAATGGCGATGTCGGCAATGGGCGCGTTGGTAATCCAGAGTTTTGAGCCGTTGAGCAGGTAGTAATCGCTGCGCTCGATAAAGTTGGTTTCCATACCACCGGGGTTCGAGCCGTGGTTGGGTTCAGTCAGGCCGTAACAGCCGAGAAGTTCGCCGGTGGCTAAGCGGGGCAGGTATTTCTGCCGTTGCTCTTCGGTGCCAAACGCCCAGATGGGGTACATCACCAGCGAACTCTGTACCGACACGCACGAGCGGCAACCCGAATCGCCCCGCTCCAGTTCCTGCGTCATCAATCCGTAGCTGATCTGATCCAGCCCACCCCCGCCGTATTCGGTCGGTATATTGGGTCCGAACGCACCAATCTGCCCAAACTTAGGTACCAGTTGGCGCGGAAATTCGGCCCGCTGGGCATAGTCTTCCACGATAGGCAAAATCTCGCGTTTCACGAAGTTACGCACCGCCGACCGCACCAGCTTATGCTCGTCGGTGAGCAGGTCGTCGATGCAATAAAAATCCGTGGTAGGTTCAGTAGCGTCGGCCTTGTTGCGGGGCGAAGTCATGGGGCTTTGCATAGCGATACGTTGAAATAAATTTAAAGTTAGTGAAAAGTGAAGAACGAAGAACGGGCTGACGCCAGCATATTTGCATCAACCCGTTCTTCACTCTACGTTCTTCATTCTTCACCAACCTACGGCGATAACCGCTCCAGTACCCAGCTATTTTCTTCTTTTCGGTAACGAATCCTATCGTGCAGACGGCTGGGGCGTCCCTGCCAGAACTCCAGCGAGTCGGGTACGAGCCGGAACCCACCCCAGTACGGTGGGCGCGGCACGGGCTGGTCGGCAAACTGTGCTTCGAGGTCGCGCTGCCGGGTTTCGAGTACGTCGCGGTCGGCAATGATACGGCTCTGGTGCGATACCCACGCGCCAATTTGACTCCCGCGCGGACGGCTCATAAAGTAGCTGTCAGACTCGGCGTCGCTCACTTTCTCGACCCGCCCCCCAATGCGGATTTGCCGCTCCAGTTCGGGCCAGAAAAACGTTAGGGCGGCAAATGGCTGTCCCAGCAGTTCCTGCCCTTTTCGGCTTTCGTAGTTGGTGTAAAACACAAACCCAGCGTCTGATACGGCCTTGATCAGCACAATCCGGCCATCGGGTCGGCCATCAGCATTCACCGTACTGAGGTGCATGGCGTTGGGTTCGGGTACGCCCGCGCCGAGGGCCGCATCGAACCAGCGTTGAAACTGCGCCATCGGGTCAGGCAGGACGTCGGTCAGGTCAAGGCCGGCTAAGGTGTATTCTTTGCGTAAGTCACTCAGGGTTGCAGACATGTCTTGCGGGGCTAAAGCGGCAATTAAAAGGCTAAATAAGGATGAATTCGCCAATTTTCGTAGTTTTGCAAAAGTAATCGGTACGTTCCCAACATGGCAAATCAAGACCAGGAAATAAACCAGCAGCCGGAAGTCACCTCTCCTTCAACTGACGCGCTGGCAGTGAATACCCCCGACGAGACCACGACGCCAGCCGACACGGCGGTTGAGGCCACGGACACTCCGCCCCAGGTTGCGGAGTCAATTGCTGCAACACCCGTTCAGCTAACAGATTCTGACAACACAGCAATCCCATCGCCCGGCGACATAACGGCTGACGAGCAACCGGAAGGGTCAGTTACCGACGAAACATCGGAACTCGTGACGAATCCGGCAGATGTAGCAGAAACGCCCGTAGCTGACGGATCGGCAGTTGTCGAACAAGCTGAACCGTCGGCAGATGTGGACGAAACGGCGGAACTGGATGAAGCTGTTATGCCCGTTGTGGAAGCCGAGACCATCACTCCACCACCGGTTGAGATGCCGGAGCCAGACGCGCCAGCTGCCGTTGCGGAAGCTATTGAAGCATCGGCACCAGCGGAAACTGACGTCATGACACAGACCGACATAAGCAACGGACTACCGGCAGACGAGGCTCCAGCTGCCGAAGCAGAACCGGGTGCAGTTGTTATACAGGGAGAAGTTACCAGCACTACGGAAGTAGAAGAAACTGAACTCGTCAGCAGCGAATTAGACAACGCTGCAACTGAAGATGAAACCATAGCCGAACCTGCCGCTGACTATAGCCAGTTCTCAAAAACTGACTTCGTATCTCTGCTCGAAGGGCAAATAGCCATTATCTCGGCATCGGCAGTGACGCCCGCCGATTTTAAGCGGGCCGACCGCGTATTAAAAGACACCAAGCCCCTCTTCGACCAGATGAAGCGGGCCGAGCGCGAAGCTGCTCTTCAGACTTACACCGCCCAGGCCGAAGAAGGATCGGAAGAAGGGTTTGCATTCAGCTACGACGATGAAGTCCTGCGCTACGATGAGCTGTATAAGCTGATCAAAAGCCAGAAAAATACGTATTTCCAGAATCTGGACAAGGCTAAAGACGGCAATTTCACGGCCAAAACCGAGCTACTGACTCGCCTGCGCGAACTGGTTGAATCGGACGAGACCAACGCGGGCGATCAGAAGGCAAGCTGGAACGAGTTCAAGAAAATTCAGGACGACTGGAAAGCTGCCGGGAATATGAACTCCCCGCACAACGCTACGCTCTGGGCTACGTTCCACGCGCTCGTTGACCGGTATTTCAGCAACCGGAATATCTATTTTGAACTGAAAGAACTCGACCGAAAGAAAAATATCGGCCTTAAAACCGAGGTGATCGGCAAGGTGGAGGCTATGGCAAAAGCGTCGGATGAGACGCCCGTAACGCGCCAGACAGTCGACGATGCCAACGCGCTTTTCGAGGAGTATAAGCATATCGGTCCGGCCCCCAAAGCCGAACAGGAAGTACTCTGGGCCAGAATGAAAGCCGCCCTCGACGTACTGTATGATAAACGGCGCGATCAGACCAACGAGCAGCGCAAAGAGTCGGCGCAGTTGTACGAAGAGAAATCGGCCATCTACGAAGAGTTGATTCCGCTCACGTCGTTCTCGTCCAATAGTATCAACGACTGGAACGACCGCACCAAAGTGGTAATGGGCCTTCAGGACCGCTGGAACTCTATAAAAGGCCCCATGCCCCGCGATGAAGGCAAAGAGCTGAGTAAGAAATTCTGGGCTTCGCTCAAAACGTTTTTTGCCAATAAAGGCGAGTTTTTCCGACAACTGGAAAGCAAGCGTGAGGACAACCTGCGCCAGAAAACCGAACTCTGCGAGCAGGTAGAAGCCATTCTGGCCGCGGGCGAAGAATCGCCGGAGATTACCCAAACCGTTATTGAACTACAGCGGCAGTGGAAGAATATCGGTCAGGTGCCGGAGAAGCAAAAGAACTCGATTTTTGAGCGGTTTAAAGCCGCCTGCGATGCATTCTTCGACAAGAAACGCGCCCGAAATCAGGATACCGAGCGTGGGTTTGAAGAGAACCTGACGAAAAAGATCGTACTCATCGAACGCATCGAAGCAGCTGCTACCGAGAACGCCGACCTCTCCCAACTCGAAGCCTTCCGGCAGGAGTGGCTGTCTATCGGTTTCGTTCCCAAGAAAGATAAAGAAGCAACGCAAAAGCGGTATATCAACGCCGTAAACGCGCTGGTAAGTACCACCGGCCAGATTCCAGCCAAAGACAAGGAGCGCATTATGCTCCAGAGCGAAGCCGAAGCTACCCGGAGTGGAGGGTCTAGGTCGGACCGACGCCCAGACGGAGGGGCAATACCTGGCGGTAACCGCGAACGGGGCGGCCCACGAGAGGGCGGCCCACGAGAGGGCGGCAATCGCGACCGGAATCGGGGTGGTAACCGGGGCGGGCGCGATCAGGATGATGACCGGGACTATGGCCGCAACAGCTACCGCGAGGATTATAACCGGGCCGACAGTGGTGGCAACAAACGCGAGGGTGACCTGCGCCGACGTATCACGGCCATCGAAAATGACATCGCGACGTATCGGAACAACATTGAGTTTTTTGCCCGCTCAAAAAACGCGGATCAGCTTCGCGCCGACATCGACCGCAAAATTGCTGAATCCGAAAAGCAAATTGACGAGCTTCGCCATCAACTTCGCGTCGAGCAGGCTTAAGTGAATTAACGAGTAATAATTTATGGGACGTCCCGCTTAACAGTGGGACGTTTTTTTATGCCATTACCCATACCCCTGCTCCAGAAAGAAAATGTCCTCAAATCGCACGTAACAGGCGTGGGCGTGAGCGACGGCGGGCTGATTGCGCAATTGACGGGGGCTTCGTTTCAGCAGTATAATTTCTACCGAAACTCACTTTTTGTCTTTCAGAAAGACATTCCTTCGCCAGTGGGTTTCCGTTGCTGCGTCGGCTCAAATGGCGCGAGCTGGTTACAGCTAAGGTCATGGTGGGCAGCGTATCTGTGGCCAACACCAACCTCATTCCGCCCACCGACGCCCAGGGCCGGGCCGTTGATGGCTTCAACTCACTCACCAGCACCCCCTACGTGGAAGTAGGCTACGGTATCGACAATATCTTTAAAGTCTTCCGGGTCGATGCCATTCACCGGCTCACCTATCTGGACAACGTAAGCCATACGGGTATCCCTGTCACACCCTTCGCCATCAAAGTATCGGGCTGGCTGGGATTCTGAAGACGGTTGGTCACGCCCAGACCTGCGTGCCTTCGGTGCAGTTGCGGCACATCTCGATTTCGGAACGTGACCGCAGCAGTGTTTGCCGGAAGTTCTGGTAGGCAGGGCCGCGCCAGAGGTCGGCGAAGGAGTCGGTTTGGAGATCGCCGAGCCGGTGGTGGGCGTCTTTATCAAAGCAGCAGGGCACTACCAGCCCGTCCCAGGTAATGACGCAGGAGTGCCACATTTTCCAGCAATGGTCGCCAAAACCGTTTTTGATGCGGTACGTACCGTCGGGCTGCTGGGCGTAGCGGCTGTATTGATCGAGGGTCGGAATAAGGTCGGAGCCGTGTTCGTAGTCGTAAATCTGCGCCGTTTTCAGACCTACCTCGTCCACGCCGAGGTCGCGGGCTAATTGCTTTACCTCGTCGATCTGATGCTGATTGGGTTGCACCACCAGAAACCGAGTTGGCATGGATGCTGTTAGGTGTGGTAGCACTCCCAATGGTATTTCCTGATATGTTTATCGCGATAGCTGCCTGAGAGGTAGCATCTGATTTATAAA
>JBBRUB010000108.1:0-8362 GCA_038248175.1 Cytophagales bacterium
TATTCCGCACCATTACGATCTATTTGCCTTCAACACCGCCAACCCCGCCGAGTTCATCCGGGCCTGCGGGCAGTACGAAACACCGTGCCGGGTGCTGGAGTTGGGGGAGAGAATGGTGGTTCAATAAAAAAAGGTTGAGACACAGAGATGCACAAAGGAGACACGGGGGTCCACAGAGAAAAAGAAGAGAGAATGAGAGAGAAAAGTACTCTGTGGCTCTCTGTGTCTTCTTTGTGCATCTCTGTGTCCCAAAGTGCCCCAAAAAAGAATAGACATGACCATTAAAACGATTGATACCGGGCCGTTTAAACTCGACGGCGGGGCCATGTTTGGCGTGGTGCCAAAAACACTCTGGCAACGGACTAACCCCGCCGACGACCGTAACCTCTGCGCCTGGGCGTTGCGCAACCTGCTCATCGAAACCCGTGACGCAGACGGTAAGCCCCGGCTCATTCTGGTGGATACCGGCGCGGGCGATAAGCAGGACGCCAAATTCTTCGGCTTTTATGACCTGCCCAACGGTAAAACCCTCGCCGGAGCCATTGAAGCCGCCGGGTATAGCGTAGCCGACGTAACCGACGTGCTGCTCACGCACCTGCACTTCGACCACGCGGGCGGGGCCGTGCGCTGGTCCGATGCCGCCCATACCCAACTGGTGCCGACCTTTCCCAACGCGCAGTACTGGTGCCACAGCAGGCAGTGGCAATGGGCCGTGCAGCCCAACCTACGCGAACGCGCTACATACCTGCGCCAGAACTTCATGCCGCTTCAGGAAAGCGGTCAACTATGCTTTGCCGATCAGGATAAATTAAATATTCCTGATATTGACCTGCTGTACGTGGATGGACATACCGAAAAAATGATCCTGCCAAAGCTGACCGTGCAGGACAAAACGCTGCTGTTCTGCGCCGATCTGATTCCGTCGGCGTCGCACGTGCCGGTGCCGTATGTTATGGGCTACGACGTGCGTCCGCTGCTGACAATGGACGAGAAAACGCAGTACCTGCAACAGGCCGTGCAGGAAAACTGGCTGCTCGTCTTCGACCACGACCCCACCTGCGAAGCGGCCACTGTCGAACAAACGGAGAAGGGTATTCGGGTTAATCAGAGTGGCTTACTGGCTGAGTGGCTCTAAACGAAACAGCTACACCTGCCGTTATGAGAACGTGATGAGGTTTGAAGAAAACGAGTAAACCCGTTGCTTCGCTCTTTCACTCTTTCGCACTTTCACTCTTTTGGGCAAATGAAAATTGGATTGGTTTTATCGGGTGGCGGAGCGCGGGGCATTGCCCACCTCGGCGTTATCAAGGCGTTACAGGAAATAGGCGTTCAGTTCGATCAGATTGCCGGAACCAGTGCCGGTGCCATTGCCGGTGCGCTGACGGCGGCTGGCTACAGTCCCGATGAGAGCCTGAAGCTCATCGAGTCGTCGTCGTTTATGAAGCACCTGCGCCCGGCCTGGAACCGCATGGGGCTGTTGCGCATCGACACTGCGGTCGATTTATATCGCAAATACATTCCGTACGATTCGTTCGAGGGGCTGAACATACCCCTGCACGTGGTGGCGGTCGATTTGAATGAAGGTAAAGAAGTTGTCTTTGACAAAGGCGAGTTAATCCGGCCCGTGCTGGCGTCCTGCTGTTTGCCGGGCATCTTTGAGCCGATGCTCATCAACAAACGGCAATACGTGGACGGCGGGGTACTGAACAACCTGCCCGTTGAGGTTATCGAGAATACCGTCGATTTGATTATCGGTTCGCACTGCAACCCCTTCGGGCTGGCCAAACCCATCCGATCCATGCGGGGCGTAATCGAGCGTAGTCTGATTCTGGCAGTACAGAGCAAAACCCGCGAAAAGTTTGGTCGCTGTCCCATCTTTATTGAACCCGACGGTCTGGCTGGCTACAGCCCGACCGATATCAGCAAAAGCCGCGAGTTGTTCAGGATTGGGTATCAGTACACGCGTACGATGGCTGATCAGATTGAAACCATACTGAGTCAGTCGCACGATCAACTGGCATAGACTACTGAACCAACAAAAAATGCCGGGGCCTGCGCTCCGGCATTTTTTGTTGGTTACCATTGGGTGTGGCTCATTATGAATTTTTCTTCTTCCAATAATTCCTGACAACATGCTCAACCCCGTGTGCCGATACAATGCTATTGGAGAAGAATCGCGCTCCATAAATGAGTATTTATAACTAATAATGGCAAAATACCAAACAGAATATCATTTGGCATTAATTAAAAAATTAGGTACATAAATTTGCCAAACTATTTTATGACAAAAAATTTGATGGTTATCCTGCCTTTGTTAAGTTTGCACTAAGTAAAGTGTCTTCTTAACTTAAAATACCTAACAAATGATGAAAAATCTACTGGTGAGTATGCTGCTTGTATGCTCACTCTGCGCCACAGCATGGGCGCAGGAGCGAACCATTACGGGCAAGGTAACAGCCGCCGAAGACGGCTCTACTATGCCCGGTGTATCGGTGGTGGTGAAGGGAACTACGCGGGGTTCCAATACCAATGCCGACGGAACCTACTCCATCAGCGTACCCGCAACCGGAGCTAAACTCGTGTTTAGCTTCGTGGGTTCGGCATCGCAGGAGTTTGAAGTGGGCAACCGCTCAAGTGTTGACGTGAAGCTGGCCAACGACTCCAAGCAACTTGGCGAAGTTATTGTAACGGCAGTTGGTATTCAGCGCGATAAGAGAGCCCTGGCCTACGCCGTCTCGAACGTGAAAGGCGATCTGCTCCAGCAACGGTCCGAGCCGGACCCGTTGCGGGCACTGGCGGGTAAAGTACCGGGCGTCAACATTACGTCGGGCAACGGCGCACCGGGTTCCGGTACGCGCATCACGATTCGGGGTAATAACTCGTTTACGGGCAACAACCAGCCGCTGTTCGTAGTGGACGGTATTCCGTTCGACAACTCGGTAAACTCTACGGGTGGATACAATACAAACACAGTAACCACCAACCGGGCCTACGACATCGACCCCAACAACATCGAGAACATGACGGTACTCAAAGGCGCGGCTGCTTCGGCGCTGTACGGCTCGAGGGCGGCCAACGGCGTTATCGTGATCACGACCAAATCGGGCAGCAAATCGGCGCGTAAAGGGCTGGAGATCAGCTTCAACTCGTCGTATTCAGTCGAAAAGGTATCGACCATTCCTGACTACCAGGATACGTACACGCAGGGGTCCAACCAGACGTATAATGGGGGGTTCATTGGTAACTGGGGAACGGTTTTCCCTGCCGAAGTTGACCGCGTAAATGCTGCGCTCGGTTTCGACCGGTATTCCAAAGTTATTGACCCTGATTTTCCGGCAGGTACCGTACCCCACCCACTCGTTGACCGGACCGTTGCCTACGGAGCCGCCCGCTATCAGACGGCCTTTCCGGAGTTGCTTCAGGCCAATGGCCGGGGAATTCCCGTTCCTCTGGTACCGCACGACATCATTGGCGGCTTTTTTCGGCAGGGTAGTGTATTTGAAAACGGCGTCCAAATCAACTCGACCGGCGACAAGACCTCATTGAATGCGTCGATATCGCGCACCAAAAACGTTGGCATTATCCCCAGCTCGTTTACGGACCGGACTACGCTGAGTTTTGGTGGTAACGCTACGCTGAACAATAAAGTGAACGTAGCGGGTAGCGTAGCCTACACCAATACCAACCAGCAAAGCCCACAGTCGGGTGCCGGTTATTATGCCGACTACGGCGGGCTGGCTTCGGCGGGTTCTATTTACGGCCGTCTCTTTTACCTGCCCCGTAACTTTAACCTGAACGCCTATCCGTTTGAAAATCCAGTCGATGGCTCAAACGTATTTTACCGCGCCCTGGACAACCCATACTGGACAGCCAAGCACAATCTGTACAACTCGGGCGTGAACCGGGTGTATGGCAACATGACACTGAACTACGACGTAACGCCCTGGCTGAACCTAACCGCGCGCGGTGGTGTCAACACCTACTCGGAGTCTCGTAAAAACGTGCTTCGTCCCGGTGGCTCGTTTCAACCCCTTGGATCGGTGGCGCGGCAGGATTTGAGCAATACCGAAATCGACTTCACCTTCCTGGCCACCGCGAGCCATGAGTTTTCGGATAAGTTCGGGGCCAAACTGTTGGTTGGTTTCAACCCCAACCAGCGTACCTATCAGGAAACAGGCATTGCCGGTGCCCCCGTTATCGACCCCAACGTACTAACCATTGGCGGTACGCTGAATCAGAATGCCTACGACTTCACCAGTCAGCGTCGTTTGTACGGCATATTCAGCGAACTGACGCTCGATTATAACAAGTTTCTGTATTTGACAGCCTCGGTTCGGAATGACCGCTCGTCAACCCTGCCAGCCGCCAACAACAGTTACTACTACCCGGCAGTTGCGGCTTCGTTTGTGTTCTCGGATGTGCTGAACCTGCCCAAGAACATCATCAACTTCGGTAAACTACGGGCCAACTACGCCATGGTGGGTAAAGACGCAGACCCCTATCAGGTCAATACCGCGTATAACCTTGGCCGTACGTTCTACAACGGTTCGGCCATTTCGACAGCCAGTTTGCCCGGCACACTCAACAACATCGGCCTGAGACCCGAATTTACGTCAGAAGTTGAACTGGGTACCGAACTACAGTTCTTCGACAACCGCATCGGCGTTGACCTGGCGTACTTTAACCGCACATCGACCGACCTGATCGTGACCCGCGAGTTGCCCCGTTCCAGTGGTTTTGCCCGCGAAGTCACCAACGCTGGTAAAATCTCGAACAAGGGCGTGGAATTGGGCCTGACGCTCGTTCCGCTGCGGATGGCCAACGGACTGACCTGGACCTCGTTCTTTGCCTATACCCGCATCCGCTCAAAGGTAGAAGACGCAGGCCCCAGCGGAGAGATTTTCCTCGGCGGTACCGGTCTTTCGGCGTTGGGTACCATTTTCCGGACCGGACTACCCTACGGTCAGATCCTCGGCTCGGTGAACTCTCGTGACGACAATGGCAATTTGCTTATCAACCCCAACACCGGCTTGCCCATTCCGGCGGCCCGTTCGCAGATCATCGGTGACCCAAACACGGATTTTACGCTCGGCTGGACCAACACCGTATCGTTCAAGAACTTCAACCTGAGCGTGCTGATGGATTACAGAGCGGGTGGCAGTATTTTCTCCACTACGGCGGCTTCGCTGCTACTGCGCGGTCAGTTAAAGAACTCGGAAGATCGCGAAGGACTGCGCGTGATTCCGGGCATACTGGGCGATCCGGCTACGTACAAGCCCCTGCTCGACGAAGCGGGTAATACCATCAAAAATACTATCGCCATGACCGCTTTCCAGTATCACTTTACGGATGGCTATGGTGCCTACGGGGCCGACGAAGTGAACGTGTACGATGCAACAGTGGTGCGCCTGCGCGAGGTTTCGCTGGGGTACAGTGTACCAAAGGCGTTCCTCCAGAAGTATGCCAACGTGTTTGGCAGCCTGCGCCTGTCGGTGTCGGGCCGGAACCTGTGGTTTTACGCCCCCAACATGCTGCCCGGTCTGAACTTCGATCCCGAAACGCTGTCGAACTTTGCTGATTCGAACATTCAGGGCTTCGACCTCGGTGCCGCCCCTTCCACCCGTCGGTTTGGGGTTAACCTGAACGCATCCTTTTAATTCAACGCAGTCCTGCCTTCCTAAAAATGCAGGACTGCCCAATCATCATTTTGTCTAAATGACTATGAAAATTTATAAAAACGTATTGCGAAGCGTATTGCTCACCGGGCTTATCGGGGCAGCCAGCTCCTGCAACTACACCGACCTGGACATCAACACCGACCCCAACCGGCCCGCAACGGGTTCGCTGGGGCTACTGCTGCCCGTAGCGGAGAATGCCGCTGTCAACGCCTTCGGGGCCGTTAACAGCAATGCGATGGGCTTTGCCGGTCTCTGGAGTTCAGCCGATTCGTATAACCTGAACAACACCAGCTATCAGGGTACCTGGAATGCTGCCTATCAAAATCTGCAGGCGATGGAAGAAATGCTGAAAGCTACCGAAGATGGCAAGAACCCCCGCTACCGGGGCATTGCGCTGGTGCTGAAGGCATATTCTATGGGCCACTACGTTGATATGTTCGGCGACATGCCGTACACAGAAGCGTGGAAAGGCAACGCGGCAGAACCCAACAAGTCGGCCAAGTTCGATAAGGACGCCGACATTTACGAAGACCTGCTTAAGTTGTGCGATCAGGCCATTGTTGAACTGGCCAAACCTCAGCCCATAGCTGTTATCAACGACTATATGGGAAACGGCAACGCTACAACCTGGACCCGGATTGCCAGAACCGTGAAACTGCGTTTGCTGCTGACCTCGCGCAAAGGCCGGGCTACCGGTAATGCCGATCTGAAAGCCGCTTTCGATGCGGGTGGATTCATCACCACAGCGGCCCAGAACTGGACGTATCTGTACTCGACCCAGATTGCGCCGGAGCGCAATACGCACCCCTGGTTTATCACCTATACCGGCACCACTGATCCGACCTATGTCAGCCACCAGTTGATGGGCGAAATGATCCTGAACAAAGACCCGCGTCTGCCTTTCTACTTCTACCGGCAAACGGCGCGGATTCTGGATCAGAACAACTCGACCGACCGGGGTACCACGCCGTTTGGTGGTTCGTACCTGCCGATAAAAGATTCGTTTCTCGATGAATACAGGAAGGTCTTCAATATTACCGGAGCTATACCTGCCGCTGATCTGGCCTACATTGCCGGTTTCTTTGGCCGCGACCGGGCCGACGTATCCGGTATTCCTGCCGATGGCCCATTGCGGGCCGCCCCCGGTACTTACCCGGCGGGTGGGGTTTATTCGGATCGGTCAGTAGCGGCTGTAGCCCTGACGGGTCAGGCCTCGCTCAACTTTGGTGGTAACGGACAGTGGCCGCTGATCAATAGCTGGAACACCAAGTATTATCAGATTGAAGCCATTCTGGACGGAACGGGCGTTACGGGCGATGCCAAAGCGTTGTTTGAAGCCGCCATGCGGGAGCAAATTGCAGTGGTGGTAGCGCAAGGCCTGAGATCAGACCCAAGCCGGGCCAAAACGCCCGTTGCGGCTGAAGTTGATGCCTACGTAAAATCATGGCTCGATTTGTACGATGGAGGAATAACCAACCAATCAAAGCTGAACGTAGTGGCCAAACAAATCTGGTTCTGCTCATGGGGACAGGGAATGGATATCTGGAACCTGCAACGCCGGACGGGCTACCCCATTCAGAGCCAGTTCAGGCAGTTTTCGGTGGGTGTTCAGGCTCCTATTTCCAGGCCGCCCCGTCAGTACGCGCTTCGGTTGCCCTACCCACAGTCGGAGGGTGCACTGAATCCAAATGCAGCGAAATTCGTTACCGATGTCATTTTCGACCGGGACGCTATCTTCTGGGACAAGGTGAAAACCAAGTGGGAATTCTAAAAGAGACTTAACTGCCGCCCAAGCCCCGTGCCACACAAACGGAACGGGGGTTGGCCAGTCACCAATCAAATCATACAAGATGAAACAACTCTTAAAATACGCAGTACCTGCCGTCATCACGCTGCTGCTGGGCTGCCGCGACGAATCACTTAACCCCAACAAACCCTGGGAATCTGGTGTACATGCCCTGGGCGTGTTCGATGGTGTAGCCGAAGCCGCAAAGGCAAATTTTGCGGCCAATGCCAGAACCTTCCCGCTCACGGGTCAGGATGCCGCCAAAATCGACTTCAAAATTCGCTGGGTTACGCTCGACAATAAGCTGACCGTTAGCAAAATTGTGATCAAAGTCGATATGATCGAGTCGTACACGGACTCCGACGGCAACCCCAGAATCGCATCGCTCGGTGGTGGTGGCAAAGTAGTGAAGACCATTGATTCGCCAGCCCCCAACCGACAGTGGAACAACTTCAGCATCACCCCCGCCGATGTGTATAACCTCTACAAAGATGTTACAGTGAAATACGACAAGGTAAACGCCGTGAAGGTGTTTGAAAATCCGGCACGTCCTCGTCCGGCAGGTGCGCGGTTGCGGGGGCCACTGGTTGTTGGCGGCAGAACAATTTCTAACGCCGATGCCTTTTTGGTTACCTGGGAACTGACCACGACCGATGGGCTGGTGTATAAGGTATGGAACCAAGACAGCGTTTGTCTCGACCCCACGCCTGTATCGCAGGCCAACTCAAACTGCCGCCTGAACTTCATTGTGCGGTAGATTGGATTACCAGCGTTTATCAAAGCAGTCAGTTCCATACAGGACTGGCTGCTTTTTTTGTAGGCGAATGCGTTATCTTTGAGAGAGAACAAATACCTATGGCACGGAGAGTAAGCTGTCGGGTAGGAATAGACTGACCAA
>JBBRUB010000109.1:0-8335 GCA_038248175.1 Cytophagales bacterium
AATAGAGACCATCAACCAGCTCAAAGCCGATCTTGCCGAGGCCGACCGTCAGAAAAATCAACCCGCCAGCCCGCCCGAAAAAGACGAACCCGACCCCAACGAAACCATGCTGGCCGCGTTTAAAAAGCGCGTCAGTCAGCCCGATACCATGCCCGCATCGCTCATTTACGACGAGGAGCCGGGCCGCTATTCAGACTTGCCCGCGTCGTTCCGTTTTTATACCGAAAGCAAACTGTCGGCCAGTGAGTTTCCGGCGTTTATGCTCAAAAAATTTGGCGTTACCCTGCGCGAAACGGGCCGCTATGATTTTGGTGAGCAGCAAACCATCCGGTACCAGCAACTACACGAGGGCTACGTAATCAGGTTAGCTCAGTTCAGCATTGTGCTCGACAAAAACGGCCACGCAACCCGCGCCAACGGCGATTTATTTGCCATAAAAGCCACCGCCCCCCGCCTGAATACCGAAACGTTAGCGGCTGCCCTGCTGCCAAAACTTCGCACCGCCACCAAACAGCCCTCGCTGCCATTTGCGTCTGTCAGTACCGGGACGTCTGCTCTGCCCTACGCCCGTCCGGAACTGCTGGTCTGGGTGCTTCCTGTCCCGAAAACGACTAACACAGACAACGTAGCACTGGTGCTGACTCAGCCATTTACGGTAGTAGGGTCCGGGAGTAGTAAACGCTGGTATCTCAGTGCCAGTACTGGTGCCGTAATAGCCACCGAAGACCTGACTATTTCCTGCTTTAAGCTGCACGAAGGGCCATTCCCGGCAACGGTGCAAACGTTTCATCACGGTAAAAAGACTGTATTTCTTGCCGAAGACGTTGGCATGGGTAATACCCGTATCTTCCGAATGGCCGATAGTTCTGCCGTACCGACGGTGGCGGTCATACGCGGTATGAGCACGCCCACGCCTGACTACACCAAAGACTCGACGTTTACCGATCCCGCTCCCCGGCTTCGGGGCGACTGGGATATTCTCTATGGGTTTCGGACGGTGGCCGAGTACTTCAAAAAAATGGGTTTCAATAGCTACGATAATGCCGGATCGACCGTGCTGGCCACACCATACGCTCTGGAAAACACGGCGTGGGAGGAAGGAACGCAGCGTTTTTTGTATGGCATCAGGAACAAAAAGCCTATCACAACGCTGCAGGTTCTGGCCCATGAGTTCACCCACGCTGTAAACACCTACGCCAACGGACTGCTCAAAACCGGCGAGCCGGGTGCTATAAACGAGTGCCTTGCTGACATGTTCAGTATTCTGGTAGAACACCAGACAATGGGCGGCAATTGGCTAATTGCCGAAGAAATAATACCCGGCGGTGAACGAAATATGGCCACCCCGTCGGCAATGGGCGATGCCGAGACCTACAACGAACCGCCCTGGGCAGCAACCGGAAACACAGACCCCGACCAGGGCGGCATCCATACTAACTCCGGGGTGGGCAACCGCTGGTTTTATCTGCTCGTAAAAGGCGGTAAAGGGAAAAACGCCCATAAACAGGAGTACGACGTAAAAACACCCATTGGCTACGACCGGGTTGCCCGGTTGCTGCTCCAAACCCTGCCCCGCCTGACTCCTGCTGCCACCTACGAAGATTTCTCCCGCGAAACCATTGCCACCGCCGAGCAACTCTTCGGCGAATGCACCGATTATACGCAGTCTGTTAGACAGGCCTGGTATGCCGTAGGTGTACTGGACGATCCGCCTGTATCCTGCAAACCGGTCTGGATTATGGAGATGGTCATGAAAGCGGGCAGCGAAAAGAGCCGCTCCATGCTTTACATTAAAGGAGACAGCATCGTATGGGTGTATAAAGACCCGGATAGCATCATGAAAATCTTTACCCGCCGAAGCAGTGCCTACATGACCTCGGTAGTGCAGGATGCCGACGGTCTGCATACGGCCAGTTTGCCCAAAGACTACATGAACAACTATTACCAGAAGGCCGAAGAGCTTATTCCGGTGCAGGAAGCTATGATGGCCGAGCAACTCCGGCAGGTACGGGCCACCATAAACAACCCCGCTGCCAATGCCGAAGACCGCGCCCAGGCCAGAGAAGCCGAAGCCCTGCTGGTGAACGGTCAGCGGGAAATCACGAAAGCCCGAGCCGAACTGAAAGCGGACCAGGCCGAACTGGCCCAGCCCGTCAAAGCGGTTTCAGAAGCCGCTTTCTGGCGTAATCAGGGCGGCAAACGTAAATTCGACAAGGCTTATATTAAAGCCACTACCAGATACGAGGGCAAGTACCTGACCCGGAAGTATGTGCTGAGTGAAGCCATGTCATGGTGGTCAACGCTGGACATACCCTTGCGGCTGTCGGACATTTGCCAGATTATTCCGCTGGGTCCGGCGTTGGCCATGCGGTCGTCGCCGATAGATTATATGATGCGCGGATTTCCGGTTCGCTACATGGATATGATGCAGATGCAGAATATTCGAGAAGCCGTCCCGATCAACTTCGACGCGCTGTTTTCAGAAGCCGCCGTGTTCAACTGATCTCTATCGCCTTAGCTGGGTTTTCGGTTAGTGTGCGGCTCTCCGTGCCGAGGTATCGGTGCTGATTGCGCCGGATTAGTCTGCCGCCCAGAGCAGTAGTGACTGTGGAGATGCCCACTACTACCGGCCAAAACTGCTGCATTGGGACCATGCGCGATAGCGTTTCGGCCCAGAAAGCCGCGTATAGCCCCACCACTGACCAGTTGATGAAGTAGTAGTGCCAGTACAGATAGTATTTAACGCGCTGCTTCAGCATGACCGGCACCATGCCACCCAGAATACAGACTGAGCTGAACACTGCCGCTACGTGAAACGGCCCGAACCGACCTGTTAGCTGGTAACTCATAAAGGCCGTTACCAGCGTCACAACCATACTGACCACATAGACGTAGCCAATGCGTTTGTGCCAGCACGACCCCTTACGGGTGGCATAAACAAGACTGCCGGCTACCACCGCCAGCATGGCAGCAAGAAAGTGAACAAGGCCGAGCGAATGCGTGATGAAAGCGAGCATGGCAGAGGGGAGTTGATTGATATGACCAAAACTATGCCCGTCAGAATCCGAACCCGACTATATTCTGACCAACTACCCGCCACACCCGACCAACTGCCCACAGCCGCCGACGAATTATGGCTGGCCACGACTGACCGGCGTACCAGTCAGCCGTGGCCGGAAAATTACTTTGCCGGGGCCATAGCCGCTACATTGTCGATTTGAGCTGAAAAACCGTTGAGGGTGTTGGCTACGCGCTGGATTTGCTCACCAACTTCGTCCCATTTGCGTTCTTCGATGGCTTCACGAATACCGGGTAAAGTCTTTACGCCGTAGCCCGTATAAAAGCCCGGTGCGTAAATCTGGTGTTTGAACCACGACCGGCGCGGCAGCCCCTCGTCGCTGAGCAGATACCGCTCTGTCTGGTAAATAGTGCGATTCAGCGTTTCCAGTTGCGAAGACGGCAGTGAGGCCAGCCGGTTGCTGACGCCGTCGTAGGCCCGAACGCTCTTGTCGAGGGTAGTCAGGGCGTTTTCGAGCGGGGCGAAGTTCAGATGCGGCACGGCAGGCTGGACTTTTGGCGGCAGCATGGTTTCTGTCGGGTCAGCTACGAGGGCGTAGCGTTTTTCCTGAATGAGCTGGTTTTGCCGGTCGGTTTCAGTGCGCATGGTTTCGGCCAGTTTCTTCACCTCGCCCGCGTATTTCGTGACGGTATTGGCAAAACTCTGGAATGAAAACGGGAGCACATCGGCATCGGCTAAGCGCATCACGCAGCGGCCCATGACCTGCGCCAGCGCAATGCCATAGGCAAAGTCGGGGTCTTTGAAGCGGATGTAGTGGTCGTATGAATCGTAGATCGAGTGGTATTCGCCCCCATCGTCTTCGCCCCCGAACCCTACGTTCATGGATGCAATACCGGCGTGTTGCAAAAAGCTGGTGTAGTCAGAGCCGGACCCTAGCGGGTCAATGCGGAGGTCGGCGCGGTCGCGGGCTTCGGCGCGGTCCTCCGGCTTGCCGCTCACCAGCTGCAACGACCGGCGCCGTTCCTGAACCGACACGCCCGTTTCGGGGTCTTTTACGTCGCGGGCTACTTCGTTGAAGAATTTTTCCAGCGTGTGCGACCCGCCCGCGTCCAGAAATCCGCGGGCGTTGCTATCGGTATTCAGGTACGCCACCACGTTGGTTTTGAGGAGCGTCTCGTTAGTTTCTACCCATTCGGTGGAGCCAAGCAGACCCGGTTCTTCGCCATCCCAGCCCGCAAAGACAATGGTACGTTTGGGTTTCCAGCCCGTTTTGGCCAGTTCTGACAGGGCGCGGGCTTCTTCCAGTACGGCTACCATACCGCTGACGGGGTCGTTGGCTCCGTTAACCCAGGCATCGTGGTGATTGCCGCGCACAATCCACTGGTCGGGGTAGGTGCTACCCTTCATCACGGCAATGACGTTATAGACCGGCTCAACGGTCCAGTTGAATTCTAATTTCAGATGCACCTTTGCCGGGCCGGGACCAAGCCGGTACGAAATGGGTAACCCGCCCCGCCAGTTTGGCGGTGCCATCGGGCCACCGAGGGCCGACAGCAGTGGCAGGGCATCGGAATAGGAAATGGGCTGTACCGGAATTTTCATCACGGTTGGTGCCGCGCGGTAGTCGAGCCGTTTGGCGTCTTTGGTAGCTCCGTAGCCGGGCGTAAGTGGGTCGCCGGGTGCAACGGGCATATCCAGCACCGAGCCGCGTTGCACCATCGTTTCGTTCTTGAACGCGCCCTTCGGATAGGCATCGCCCTGCGCATAGCCATCGTCTTTGGGGTCGGAATAAATCAGGCAGCCAACGGCTCCGTGTTCGGCGGCTACCTTCGGCTTGATACCCCGCCACGAACCGCCGTATTTGGCAATCACGATTTTGCCTTTTACGTCGATGCCGCGCCGGTCCAGTTCCTCGTAATCGGCGGGAATGCCGTAGTTGACAAAGACCAGGTCTGCCGTTACGTCGCCATCGGCAGAGAACGCGTTGTAGGATGGCAACTGCTCGCGGGTTTGGGCCGCAACGGGGTCACTCTTTACGGGAGCTTCGGTTAGGCTGGCCTTGAAATTGGTTGGCGATACGAGTTCGAGCAGCCGAAGTTTGGGCGTCGGGAATAGCACAAACGAGGTGTCGATGCGGGTATCATATCCCCAGGATCTGAACAGCGAGACCATAAACTGCGCATTCTCCCGGTCGTAGGGCGAGCCAACGTGGTGTGGACGGGCAGACAGCCGCTTCATCCAGTCGCGGAGGTTGGCGGGTTTGAGGTAACTGTCGAACTGGCTTTCGCGTTTGTATTCGGTGGCAGCCTGCGCCGGGCCGAAACCCAGCAGCGGTGTTGAGGGTGTTGGCGGCTGCGCCGTAGCGGGTGGGCTGACGAGCGTGGCAGTCAGTAGGGGAAGAATCAGGTAACGGTGGTGCATGAAGCAGTTGAGGTTAAGAAATGCAGCCCAATCTACAACAAAGCGTTCAGAGTTGATAAATCATTGACGCCAGCCAGAGCCGGAGCAACGGGATGCCTGGTAGCTGATCTTTTGCTGCCTGCGAGGTCAAAATAAGTCGGTAGGTTTGCGGAGATCATTTCCCAAAATGCCGGCGGTAGCGGATGAAAAGCTGGTATCCTGTTATCAGTCAGGCTTATGTAAGGCGGCATAAGGATGCTTACCTTTGACAAAACGTATTGGAAACTTTATTACTCTGCTATTGCTGTGGCTGACACCATTCTGATTATTGACGATGAACTCCGGCCCCGCCAGTTGCTGGCCCGAATCCTGCAACTGGAAGGCTATACCGTGCTGGAAGCCGAAACCGCCCGCGCCGGTCTGAAAACGCTGGAGAACGAAGCTGTACACGTCGTTATCAGCGATGTGAAACTGCCCGACAAAAACGGTATTGACCTCACGGCGCAGCTTAAACAGGCATACCCCGCCACCGAAATCATTGTGCTGACGGCCTGCGGCACCATTCAGGACGGCGTAACGGCTATCAAAAACGGAGCTTTCGACTACATCACCAAAGGCGACGATAATGACCGTATCATTCCGCTCGTGAGCCGGGCTGTGGAGAAAGCGCAGTTGCAGTTTCGCATTCAGCAACTCGAAAACCAGATGAGGCAGCGGCACGGCTTCGACAGCATTATTGGCCGCTCCAACCCCATTATGCAGGCTATCGACCTGGCCCGGCGGGTGGCCGTTACCGACACGACGGTACTGCTGACAGGCGAAACGGGTACGGGCAAAGAGGTCTTTGCGCAGGCTATTCATCAGGGCAGCCCGCGCCGGAACGGGCCGTTTGTAGCCATCAACTGCGGGGCATTGGGGCGCGAGATTCTGGAAAGCGAACTTTTTGGCCACCGCGCCGGGGCGTTTACCGGGGCCACCCGCGACCAGAAGGGACTCTTTGCCGAAGCCGACAAAGGCACGATTTTCCTGGACGAAATCGGGGAGATGCCGCTCGATCTTCAGGCCAAACTACTGCGGGTACTGGAAACCCACGAGTTTCTGCGCGTGGGCGACACCAAACCCACTAAAACCGATGTGCGCGTTATTGCAGCCACCAACCGCGACCTTGCGCACGAAAACCACTTCCGGCTCGACTTATACTACCGCCTGTCGGTGTTTCAGATTCTGCTGCCGCCCCTGCGCGACCGCCCCGACGATATTATTGAGTTAGCCGAACAGTTTGCCCGGCAGGACGCGGCCAAAATGGGTCGGCGCGGGGTGCAGCTCAGCCCGGCGTTTGTGCAGAAACTGCGTCAGCATCCCTGGAAAGGCAACATCCGCGAGTTGAAGAACGTCATTGAGCGGGCCGTTATTCTGGCCGACACTACCGCCAACAACCTCACCGAACTCACGCCCGCGCTGTTGCCCTACGAGATGCAGGACGGCCCGCAGCCCACCGACCCAACCGCCATCACTGACCTTGCCACGCTGGAACGGCAGCACATCAGGTGGGTGCTGCGCCATACCAACGGCAATAAAACTGAAACCGCCCGGATGCTCGGTATCGGCCTGACCACGCTGTACCGAAAAATTCAGGAATACAGCCTGGACTGACCTACCCCGAACCGTATCATTCTGACAAGCCGACCCTACCATTTTGGTAGGGTCGGCTTTTTTTACGCCATGTGGAATTGGCTTTTCTTGAAATTAAACTCTTGAACATAAGATAGTTGTGTTGTGAGAGCGTCCCTCTGGCGAAACTGGACTATTTCTTGGCATACCGGTTTCGTCAATCAATTAACCAACACAACCCATGTTTGATGCCCTGTTGCTCCTCATGTCGGCCCTGCTTTGCTTCGCCGTGTTCTACAAAACCATCGAATGGTTTGAACGCATCTAACCCCCCAACTCATGCTCACACTCCTGTTTATTGTCTCTCTGCTGGTGTTTGCCTACATGCTGTATGTACTCATCCGGCCCGAACGCTTCTAATTATGACAACTGACTTACTGGGGATTCTGGTCACCTACGGACTAACCGTGCTGCTGGCCATCCCGCTGGGGCGGTATCTGGCGAAGGTCTTCGCCGGGAAGCTCAACCTGCTTGATTTCATGGCCCCGATTGAACGGTTCATCTACCGGATTTCAGGTATCGACCCCAACCGGGACATGCACTGGAAACAAAACATCGTGGCCCTGCTGACCATCAACGCCGTCTGGCTGGTGCTGGGGTTCGTGCTGCTGTTGACGCAGGGTAGCCTGCCCCTCAACCCGGACGGTAACCCGTCAATGTCGCCCGATCTGGCATTCAATACGGCTATCAGTTTTCTGGTCAACTGCAACTTGCAGCACTATTCGGGCGAGACCGGGCTGACGTACCTGACGCAGCTGGGCGTAATCACCTTTCTGCAATTCGTATCGGCAGCCACGGGAATAGCCGCGCTGGTGCTGATGTTCCGGCACTTTTTGCCCGACGTAACTGACCGGTCCGGCAACTTCTACACGTTTTTCGTGCTGTCTATTACGCGCCTGTTACTACCGCTGTCGCTGGTGATTGCTATTATACTGGCCTTCAACGGTACCCCGGCGAGTTTTGCCGGGAAAGACAGCATCGTCACGTTGCAGGGCGATACTGTGGGGGTGTCGCGCGGACCGGCTGCGGGTATGATTGCCATCAAACACCTTGGTACCAACGGGGGCGGCTGGTTCGGCGTTAACTCCGCGCACCCGCTTGAGAACCCCAACTACCTGACCAACATGGTCGAAATGATCGTGCAGATGCTGATTCCGATTGCCCTGATTTTCGCCCTCGGTTATTACATCCGCCGACGGAAATTTGCCTGGGTAATTTACGGGGTCATGACGGTGGGTATGCTGA
>JBBRUB010000110.1:0-8288 GCA_038248175.1 Cytophagales bacterium
GCCAATATTGGTGAGCGGGCGGGGGCTTTATTGCTCTTCCAGGTACTGGGGCAGCGGTTCACGCGGTTGAAGACGATTTTGGCTGATCAAGGCTTTACCGGGGTCGATTTTTTGGCCACCGTCAAAGCAACTTATCAACTGACAGTGGAAGTGGTTTGTGGTGTGCCGGGGGTGAAAGGCTTCCAGGTCCTACTCAAGCCGCACCGGCGGACTGGATGGATTGTGGAGCCGGTCCGCCGGTGCGGAACATTTGGGTGGTGGGCTTTTCACCGTCGATTAGCCAAAGATTATGAGGTGAAAGCGACTCATGCTAAGTCTGTTATCTACTGGACGATGATTCGGCTAATGTCCAGTAGAATCCGTGAAACAAAATCCTAAACAACCTCTTAACCTACGGGATGTGGATGGTCAGTTGAAACGAGCAGCTCTGATTCTGTTCGCCAAACAGCCCATGCGTTACATATTGGGTACTCATATAAAGGTTGGTCGTTTCGGTAAGGATTCAACCGATTTGAAGTTCCAGGATGAGTTGGCGGGTGATGGTTACCGACTGGCCGAGCGAACATTACAATTGCTGGATAGCAAATATCTACCTGGTTACGTATCTTATGAAGGCTTATATCGGCAGGAAAAACTGCCTTATCCGCCTGAAGCAATTCGGGAAGCCCTACTCAATGCCATCATGCACAAGGATTATTTTGGCGGCCCCATTTTTGTGTGGGTGTATGATGACCGGTTGGTTTTTTTCAATGAAGGCTCTCTGATAGAAGGGCTAACGACGGCCGATCTGAAGAAACCCCATACGTCCCGTCGGCGTAATCCAACGCTTGCTATGGCGATGTTCCGGGGTGGCTTGGTTGAAACCTGGGGGCGCGGTACCCTGAAGATAATTAACGATTGTCGTGAGTGGGGCTTACCTGATCCCTTATTTGAGGATAAACAGGGTGGAGTTTGGGTGACCTTTTTTGCGGACCGGTATCAGGAGGACTTGCTGCGGCAGGATGGCTTGAATGGGCGTCAGATCAAAGCAGTACTCTATACAAAAGCCCATAATCGAATCACTAATTCGGACTATCAGCACTTAAATGATTGTTCCCGTAACACGGCTAGTTCCGATTTGAAGGAGCTGATTCAATTGGGCTGGATACAGCAACAGGGTAAAAAAAGGAGTGGGTTCTTTCTACACGCTGAAATAAATAATCAATTGCACACTCATTGCACATTCATACAAGATAGAGTGTTGCTTTAATCACTCCTTTCAACGTCACTCGATGTGCTTTCATCCGGATATCCTCGTATCCTAAATTTTAGCCGATGATGCCCACTTGACCTTGAGTAGCTGATGATTCGTTAATCAGCTTATATGACCGTAAATAAGACCACACAGTGGCCAAACTACATACCCAAATCTGCTCTCCGAGCCGAAAATCAATAGCCGAGGGCGTAACAATTAACAACGGAATATCGCCCAGATCATGACTTGAAATATAGTTACCCCGACTTAGAGAGGGTGCATTGGTGTATTTGATCTCCAGGCCCACTACAGGTTTACCACCCCGAACCAACACCAGATCCAGTTCGGAACCATCAGCGGTACGATAGTAGTAAGCCTGAACTATATAGGCCAGATTGGCGATCACCTGTTGAATAACGTAACCCTCCCAGGAAGCCCCCACGTACAGACTTCCGCTTAGCATTTCGACGGAGTCAATATCGGCCAGGGCATGAAACATACCGCTGTCCCGCAGATAAAGCTTGGACGATTTGACTAAGCGCTTACTAATGTTGATGAAATAGGGCGGTAGTCGGCGGATCAAAAAGGCCTGTTCCAAGAAGTCCAGATAGTGCTGAACGGTCGGTACGCTTATACCCAATGAACGGGATAGTGCGGATGTATTGAGTTGATTGGCATGTACACTAACTAACATGGATAACAAGGCTCGCACGCGGGTAGGTGAGGCCCCCAATCCCAGACTTGGTAGATCCCGCTCTACATAGGCCTGAATGAAGTCATTCATGCGCCGGGTGGCAGCCCGGTCGCTACCTGCCATCAGCATATCGGGGTAGCCACCTCGTAGCCAGTGTTGTTGATAGGGAATTTGCTGGCTAACCTCCGTCCAGGACAGTGGTTGTAACTCCAGATAGGCAATGCGACCTGCCAGAGACTCCGAACTTTGCTGAAGCAACTGGGGTGAGGCTGAGCCTAAGAGGATGAATCGACCGGGTACCCGGTGGCGGTCAATCAGCGAGCGTAGCAGCGGAAAGAGCTGGGGCATGCGCTGAATCTCATCCATGATAATTAGATTCTCTTGCCTCTCAGAGAGATAGAGCTCAGGATTTTGCAGTCGATTGAGATCCTGAGCGGATTCGAGGTCGAGGTAAATCGACGGGGCTGCCAGCTGGCTGGTGACATTTAAGACTAAGGTGGTTTTACCCACCTGTCGTGGTCCCACCAGGGCTACAACGGGTCTATCAGCTACGAGTTCAAGCAGTTCCTGGGCAACAGTTCGGTTAAACATAACCCCGTAAATTTAAAGTATAATTTTAAATTTACGGGGTTATAGGGTGTTTAATATGTTGGGTTATGCCTGCCAATTGGATAATTATGTCGAAAGGCTAAGCTTGAGACAAGGTAGGAATTCAATACCGTATTGAAGAAATCACTTCGTTTTGTCAGCACGAGGACTCAACTGGATCACTGCCTTTTGTATTTTTAACGTGAACTATGGAGTTTTCTAAGCAGTCAATACCAGCCCTGGTTTATAAGAGGTTAATAATCGGTTACTTGTGTCAGAAGGGCTTTGGCAATGATTGAGCGTTAGGCTTTGCAAAAGGTATCGATGTTGCACCGGGCTGCCGTCGCAGCAAATTTCGCGGGGTCGCCCGTGCGGTCAATATATGAGTTCGGGGGCTGGTTTGTTAGCGCCCAAAACTAACTTTTTCGGCTCATATGCCCTTTGAGAGCCATTTTTTAGAATTTCGCGATATTATAGTTCACGTTAATTCAATTACAGAGAGTAGTTTCGGGTACGTACCCGCTTCTGATTGAAACGACCCTAACCACAAAACGTCTATGACTTCGCGACGTACATTTACAAGACTTGGTTTTGCAGTAGGAGCTGCCTGCTTTGTTCACCCCCTATACTCTTTTGGTAACAGCGGTCAAACCGTTCTCCCTGGCAGGCGAGTCGGTATTATTGGATTGGATACGTCGCACAGTGTTGCCTTTACGAACGAACTGAACAGCAAACCGGCAAATCCTGACTGGCGGGGATACCAAGTCGTAACAGCTTATCCAAAAGGCAGCAATGACATTGAAACCAGTATAAAGCGCATTCCTGGATATATTGAGGAAGTCAAAAAAATGGGTGTGCAAATTGCCGGTTCGATCGAAGAGTTGCTCGAAAATGTGGATGTTGTCCTGTTGGAAACCAACGATGGACGGCTACACCGTGAACAAGCGCTGGAAGTGTTTGCGGCTGGTAAACCCATTTTTATCGATAAACCCGTTGCCGCTTCACTGACCGACATCGTTTTTATAATGGAAGCGGCCAGAAAATCCAGTGTGCCGCTGTTTTCGGCCTCGTCGGTACGGTACATGAACGGCATTAGTACAATCGATAAGGCACAGGTGGTCGGTGCCGACACGTTCAGCCCGGCAGTACTTGAAAAAACACATCCCGATTTATTCTGGTACGGGATTCATGGCGTTGAAGCCCTGTTTGCCGTGATGGGAATGGGTTGTCAGAGCGTCACACGGGTATGTACGCCTGGCACTGACATCGTTACCGGGATCTGGGCTGATGGTCGTGTAGGAACGTTCCGGGGAACCCGCACGGGCAAACATGCCTACGGCGGCACTGTTTATACGGCCAATGGCCCGGTTGTATTAGGCCCCTACGGAGGCTATAATCCACTGCTTAAAGACATTATTGGTTTTTTTGAGACAGGTAAACCGCCAGTCGATATAAATGAAACACTGGAGATCTACACGTTTATGGAAGCCGCTGACGAAAGTAAACGTCAACAGGGAAGCTCCGTCCGCCTGGATACAGTGCTCAAAAAAGCCCAAAAAAGAAAGTAGGGTTACTAACTTATTTACTTTCGGGTACGTACCCGAATCATTTTCCATACCATGCACTTTCCCATCAATACAGACAACGCTACAAAACAGCCGTTGCCGCAAACCGAAACACGCCGGCGGTTTGTGGGTCAGTTGATCACCGGTTCAGTCGCGCTGACTGTGGGAGGCATACTTTCTGGCTTTAGTCCCCGCAGTTATGCCCGGATATACGGAGCTAACGAGCGCGTTCTAGTGGGTATGATGGGCGTTAACAGTCGTGGATTAGCGTTGGCCAACACATTTGGATTACAACCAAACTGTGGTATTCGCTCAGTTTCGGATGTTGATGTGAGGGCTACTGAGCGGTGCATTTCTGCTGTCGAGAAAATAGGACAACCAAAACCCATATCTCAGCCTGATTTCAGGAAGGCACTAGAGGACAAAGACCTTGATGCGCTGGTGATTGCCGCGCCTGACCATTGGCATGCCCCTGCCGCCATTTTAGCAACTCAGGCAGGAAAACATGTCTATCTGGAAAAGCCATGTAGTCATAATCCGAGAGAGGGTGAACTGCTGGTAGCTGCACAGAAAAAGTTCGGCACGGTTATGCAGATAGGTAATCAGCGTCGATCCTGGCCTAACGTAGCAGCCGGAGTCAAGGCCGTTCGGGATGGCGAGATAGGGCGGGCGTATTTTGCAAAAGGCTGGTACACCAACAACCGGCCATCCATTGGAACGGGGAAGAGCGTTGCTATACCCAACTGGCTTAATTTTGATTTATGGCAGGGTCCAGCACCGCGCAGCGCTTTCAAAGACAACATTCTGCATTACAATTGGCACTGGTTCTGGCACTGGGGTACTGGCGAATCGTTGAATAACGGCACTCACATGCTCGACCTGATGCGCTGGGGAATGAACGTCACGTATCCCATCCGGGTAACGTCGTCGGGCGGCCGATATCGCTACCAGGATGACTGGGAAACCCCTGATACCCAGGTGATAAATCTTGAGTTTCCGAATAATGCTGCGATGACCTGGGAAGGGCGTAGCTGCAACGGACGTACTATTGAGGGCAGCAGCGTAGGCGTTGTTTTTTACGGCGACAAGGGGTCACTTCAGATTGAGCCTGGCAACGCATACAAGGTATATGACCTCGAAAACAAGCTAATTCGGGAGGTGAAAAACGATGTGGTTATTAACGCCAGAGATAAAATGAATCCCTCACAAGCGTTGGATGCATTGCATATTCAGAACTTTTTCAGGGGCATTCGTCAAGGAAACCCCCTAAACTCAGACATCCTGGGCGGCCACCAAAGCACACTGCTTGGCCAGTTAGGAAACATAGCACTGCGCACTGAATCGACTCTTCATATTGACCCGACTAATGGGCACATCAAAAACAACCCAACAGCTCAGGCACTCTGGAGACGGGATTATGAAACCGGCTGGGAACCCACCCTATAACTGCATGCTGATTACCAAACTAAGCAATTTAAAACGGATGAAAGCACCTACAGACACGGTTGAAATCCCCTCCCTTACCAGCCGACAAACCACAATGTCGATTTTGCTCATCGGCCTCTTATTTTTTGTGTTTGGCTTTGTTACCTGGGTAAACGCCATCTTAATTCCTTATTTCAAGATTGCCTGTGAACTGACCAATTTCCAGTCATACTTCGTGGCTTTTGCTTTTTATATTTCTTACTTCGTCATGTCGGTGCCGTCGTCGTATCTGCTAAAGCGGGTGGGGTTCAAGCAGGGCATGATGATCGGCTTTTGGGTGATGGCCGTTGGCGCGTTTACGTTCGTGCCAGCCGCCCTAAGCCGTACCTATTCCATATTCCTTCTGGGATTGTTTTTGATTGGCATTGGGCTGGCAATTCTGCAAACAGCAGCAAATCCTTATATAACCCTTCTGGGAGCAAAAGAGCGGGCAGCTCAGCGGATCAGTATTATGGGAATCTGCAACAAAGCAGCCGGCATACTGGCACCTATTCTGTTTGCCGCCGTCATTTTACGGGCCACTGACACCGACCTCTTTAGCCAGTTGCCCAGCATGACCCTCACCGAAAAAGCATCGGCTTTAGATGCACTCGTCCGGCGGGTTATTATCCCCTATTCAGTTGTTGGTTGCGTACTAATCGGTCTGGGATTACTGGTGCGGTTATCACCCCTGCCTGAAATTGATACCGGACACGAGACGACCGACGTAGCTGCCGCCAACGAACATAAAACCTCGGTGTTACAGTTTCCGCATTTGGTAATGGGAGCAGTGGCCATATTCCTGCACGTTGGCACACAGGTTACCGCTATCGATACCATTATCGGATATGCCGGCTCGATGGGTATTACCCTCCTGGAAGCCAAAGCTTTTCCATCCTACACGTTATTTGCTACTATATGTGGTTATGTACTCGGTATTATTATAATTCCGAAGTACGTAGGCCAGGTCAATATATTCCGATTTTGCACGGTAATGGGCCTCACACTAACCTTGCTCATTCAGTTTGCCAGTGGTACGGTTGCGTTTTTAGGTCACCGTGCCGATCTCTCTATTTGGTTTGTGGTATTATTAGGGTTAGCCAACTCGCTGGTATGGGCAAGTATATGGCCACTCGCTATCGACGGGCTGGGGCGGTTCACTAAAGTGGGAGCCGCACTGCTGATAATGGGGTTAAGCGGTAATGCCATCCTGCCCTTGTTTTATGGGTACATAGCCGATGGATATGGCCTTAGAAGTGGCTACTGGGTACTTCTTCCCTGCTATTTGTATTTGGCCTATTATGCGTTTCACGGACACCGAGTTCGTCGATGGAGTCTGTCGCCTGCTAAAAAATCACTTACCCGAGATACGTACTGGCATGGCACTCCCACACCTTAAAATTATAAATGGCCGGGTACTAACGTCTCGGCGCATCATAGTAAACGGAACGGTTTTGATTGCAGGAGGCATCATAATAGACGTTGTTGAGGGCAACATAGAGGTGCCCGACGCCATTGTACTTGATGCACAGGGAGCTTATGTATCGCCCGGCTTTATTGACCTGCATGTACACGGGGGAGGAGGTTACGATTTTATGGACGGCACCGAAGAAGCTTTTTTACAAATTGCCAACACTCATGCTCGTTATGGTACCACCGCATGTGTGCCCACCACCCTCACAAGCAGCCTAACTGAATTGTTCAATACGCTTTCGGTCTATGAGCGGGCTAATGCCTTAAACACGGCTGGGTCCCGCTTTTTAGGCATGCACCTCGAAGGCCCCTATTTCGCTATGAGTCAGCGGGGGGCGCAAAATGCACGCTACATCCGCGATCCTGACCCTGCTGAATATCGGGACGTACTTGAACGCTCGTCGGCCATTGCGCGCTGGAGTGCCGCCCCTGAACGCCCCGGAGCTTTAGCATTTGGCGATTATTTACGGGCAAAAGGAGTATTGGCTTCTATTGCCCATACTGATGGATTATTTGATGACGTAACCGCGGCAGTAGCTCACGGATACCGGCTGGTTACGCACTTGTACAGTTGCATGACGGGCGTTAGTCGGCGGAACGGCTTTCGCTATGCGGGCGTAGTAGAAGGGGCCTATTTATACGATGAGCTAGCCGTCGAATTAATTGCTGATGGCGTCCATTTGCCGCCCCCCCTGCTTCAACTGGCTTATAAAATTAAAGGTCCCGACCAGTGCGCCCTCATCACCGACGCGATGCGGGGTACCGGTATGCCCCCCGGGCCCAGCATACTTGGTAGTCTTCACGATGGGCTGGAGGTTATTGTAGAAGATGGCGTGGCTAAATTACCGGATCGGCAATCGTTTGCCGGCAGCGTTGCCACTACTAACCGGCTGTTGCAAACCATCTTGACAACCACCAGCATTCCGTTGTTGGATGCTGTTCAGATGATGAGCCGCACTCCTGCCCAGATTATGGGCGTAGCCAACCGGAAAGGCGAACTGAGGCCAGGCTACGATGCAGATCTTGTCTTTTTGGACGACCACTTTTCGGTTCAACTGACCATGATAGAAGGGCAGGTTGTCTTCCAGCGCGACACAACTCTGGACTCTGTTTAGACTGTTTTTAACTAATTGACTGATGTTACGCAGGCTGCCTTCAGAGTACCAGCCTACTGATTAAATTTAGCAAAAAATAGAATATGCACTTCGTTTCGCCCATTTTTGACCTCTATTCCGATTACCTATTAGTCAATCAGGGCCAAACGACGGCC
>JBBRUB010000111.1:0-8272 GCA_038248175.1 Cytophagales bacterium
GCCGGGACGCCGCTCGCCGCTGCGGCCGCCAAGTCCGGTCTCGAAGCAGCTGTGCTCACCGATCAGACCCGCGCAGATTTTGCCAAGGCGTCGAGCGATGCGATCGCTGCACAGGCTTTCGCCGCCGCCAAGGGTAGCGTCATCGGTCCGCTCAAGGGCGCCTTCGGCTGGTATGTCGTCAAGGTCGACGTGATCACCGGAACGCCGGGCCGTTCGCTCGCGCAGGTCAGGTCCGAGATCGTCGCCACCCTGACCACAACACCACACTCTGGGCTACCTATCACGCGCTGGTTGACCGATACTATAACAACCGGAATATCTACTTTGAACTCCTCGACATGGACCGGAAACGGAACTCGTCGTTGAAAATCGACGTGATCGAACGCGTTGAGAACCTGGCTAAAAACCTTGATGAGAAGCCCGTTACGCGCCAACTGATTGACGAAGCGAACGCCATATTCGACGAGTACAAGCAGATTGGGCCAGCCCCAAAAACGGAGCAGGAAGTGCTATGGCAACGGATGAAAGCCGCTTTAGATACACTGTACGACAAACGCCGGGGTCAGGTTGAAGGGCAGCGGAAAGAGTCGGCGGGGGTGTATGAAGAAAAATCAGCGATCTACGAAGAGCTTGTCCCCCACACGTCGTTTGCGTCCACGAGCATCAACGAATGGAACGACAAGAGCAAAGAGGTGATGGGCATTCAGGAGCGCTGGAACGCCGTCAAAGGCTCGATGCCCCGCGAAGAAGGCAAAGAACTGAGCCGGAAATTCTGGGCCGCGCTGAAAACGTTCTTCAACAACAAGGGCGAATTCTTCCGCGAACTCGAAGGAAAGCGCGAAGAAAACCTGCGCCTGAAAGCTGACCTGTGTGAGCAGGTCGAAGCGATTCTGACGGCAGGTGATGAGTCTTCAGACGCAACGAACCGGGTGATCGAACTTCAGCGTGAGTGGAAAAATATCGGGCAGGTGCCGGAGAAGCAAAAGAACACCATCTTCGAGCGGTTCAAGGAGGCCTGCGATGCATTCTTCAATAAAAAACGG
This sequence comes from Cytophagales bacterium, assembly GCA_038248175.1. Lineage (GTDB taxonomy): Bacteria > Bacteroidota > Bacteroidia > Cytophagales > Spirosomataceae > Spirosoma. The sequence continues at coordinate 1,044 of JBBRUB010000111.1, forward strand.
AACCGTAGCCAGGAAACTGACCGCGAGTTTGAAGAGAACCTCGCCAAGAAAATCACGCTCATCGAGCGTATTGAAGCCGGTGCTACCGAAAGCCCAGACCTCGATTTATTGAATCACTTCAAGGAAGAGTGGAACGCCATCGGTTACGTGCCGAAAAAAGATATGCAAACTACCCAAAAACGCTACGTGGCGGCTGTGAACGCGCTGGTAGGGTCAATTGGCGGGCTGTCGGCAATGGATAAAGAAAAGGCTGTTCTGGATGCCGAATCGGGCTTTGGTCGCGGTCCACGAGAGGGTGGATTCCGGGGCGGCCCACGAGAGGGCGGCCCACGAGAGGGCGGCCCACGAGAGGGCGGCAACGACCGGGGGCCACGCCAAGACGGCGGTGGTCAGCGTGGTGGCGGCAATGACCGGGGGCCGCGTGGTGGTGGCGGTCGTGACGCTGGCCCGCGCGGTGGTGGTGACCGGGGTGGAAACCGCGACCGGCCCCGCCGTGACCGCGACGACGACAGCGGCTACCGGGGTGGTAATTACAGCACGGCGGGTGGTGGCTTCGGCGGTGGTGATAACGCTAAATACGGCGACCTGCGTCGGCGTATTACGGCTCTTGAAAACGACATTTCGACGTATAACAACAACATCGAGTTTTTTGCCCGCTCAAAAAACGCGGACAAGATTCGGGCCGAGATTGACCAGAAGATTGGTCTTGCCCAGAAGCAACTTGATGATCTCCGTCAGCAATTGAAAAACGCGCAGTCGGCTGAACAGGCGTAAGATCAGTGAACAATGAGCAGTTATCAATGAACAATAACGCGTGTTGTGGAAAAGTTTCTTATCAGTTGATTGCTTAGAAAAGCAGAATACTCTACTTTTGCACCACGTTTAACAGAAAGCATTGTTTATTAATAATTGCTCATTGTTAATTGTATTGCCTCCATAGCTCAGCTGGTAGAGCAACTGACTTGTAATCAGTAGGTCGTTGGTTCGATCCCGACTGGAGGCTCTTGAAAATCAAGCACTTACGTTTATTCGTGAGTGCTTTTTTTATGTAGTGTGCAATGCGATGTGCAATGCGTTTGGGTGAATTCAGGGATAAAGCATAGAAAAAGGGCCAATTAAGGCCCCGCTTACAATTCCTCGTCTGGTTTGGATATTAACTGCTTTCCTTGCTGTATTTTGCCTGTTCTAAAGATGCAAAAAATGCTGCTTACAGCCCTTACGCCTACTCAATCCCTTGAAAAACCATACCGCCTACAAGCGGGCAATCGGGAACAGATTGACCGATTCCGGGCCAATTACTCCAAGCTGTTCAGTCTCATCAATGAGAAAGACAGTGAGGAAATTGTTAAGGGGCACTTAATGGGTTTTCTGAATGAGGTTTATTATAAAGACGCCTATCTAATCGCGCCAAAGGATAAGACCGATTTCGTTATCTACGCTGGCAAGGATGCCAATACACCGGCCGGGGTGCTGTTTGAGGTCAAGCGACCAGCCAATAAGGGCGAAATGATAACCCGCCAAAACCTCAACGCCAAAGCCTTTCACGAACTGCTACTGTACTATTTCCGGGAACGCATAGACGCCCAAAACAACGACATTCGGTACTGCGTCATTACCAACGTGTACGAATGGTTCATCTTCGACGCGACCGACATTGACCGGCTGTTCTACCGGAACGCTCATCTAACCAAAGAGTACAAAGCCTGGTCGTCAAAGCAGAAGGTCAGCACCAATAATGACCTGTTCTATAATGAGATCGCCAAACGGTTTTTAGCTGATTTTGATGAGGATATAGTGTTTACCTACTTCGACCTACGGGAGTTTAAAACCATCGTTTCGGACGCTGATACGGCCAATGATAAAGCCCTGTTGCCGCTCTACAAAATACTGTCTCCTACGCACCTGCTGAAGCTGCCAACGGCTACCGACAGTAACCGGCTCAACCCTAAGTTTTATTCGGAACTCTTGCACCTGATCGGCCTGGAAGAAGTCAAAGACGGGGGCAAGAAAGTCATTCGACGGAAAGAAGCCGGGAAAAGGGATGAGGGGTCACTACTCGAAAACGCCCTGATCGAACTCGATTCGTCGGGTAAATTCTACCAGCTTCACGACCGGGCGCAATATGGGGCAACCGCATCGGCGGACCGCACCCACGAACAGCTTTTCAGCGTGGCGTTAGAACTCTGCATTACGTGGGTAAACCGGATTCTGTTTCTGAAGCTGTTAGAATCGCAGTTGGTTAAGTACCATGCTGGTAACAGGGATTATGCTTTTCTAAACAGCGGTACGATACCCGACTTTGACGAACTCAACAAACTGTTCTTTCGGGTGTTGGCCAAAAAACCATCCGAACGGCAAGCGTCCATACAAACCAAGTTTGGCAAGGTTCCTTACCTCAACAGTTCGCTGTTTGAGACGACGGAATTAGAAAATGATACGATACCTGTCAGCCAGTTAGATAACGGTCTGACGTTGCCCGTGCTGCGTAACAGCGTCTTGGCTGATAATCCGGCCTACCGGAGTACCAAAGACCTACCTACGCTATCATACCTCTTTGCCTTTTTGGACGCCTATGATTTTGCGTCCGAAAGTCGGGAGGTCATTCAGGAGAAGAACCGGACGCTCATCAATGCCAGTGTGTTGGGTCTGATCTTTGAAAAGATCAACGGCTATAAAGACGGGTCGTTCTATACGCCGGGCTTCATTACCGAATATATGTGCCGGGAAACCATTCGGCGGGCTGTTGTGCAGAAGTTCAACGATGCCAAAGGGTGGGACTGTGCCGACTTTGCGGCCCTCGAAAATAAAGACCTCGACCGGGCCGAAGCCAACGCCCTCATCAACGAAATACGGATCTGTGATCCGGCCGTGGGATCGGGTCACTTTCTGGTATCAGCGTTGAACGAGTTGATTGCCGTGAAGTCCGATTTAGGCGTATTGCAGGACACGGCGGGCAAGCGAATAAAGGACTATACAGTAAGCATCGTTAACGATGAGCTGATTGTGCAGGATGAGGACGAAGTTCCATTCTCTTACGTGCTACAGGCGACGGGTAAGCCAACGCCCGAACGCCAACGGGTGCAAAAGACGCTGTTCCACGAAAAGCAGACGCTTATTGAAAACTGCCTGTTTGGAGTTGACATTAACCCCAACTCGGTTAAGATTTGCCGGTTACGGCTCTGGATTGAGTTGCTGAAGAATGCTTACTACACCGACGAATCCGGTTTTGCTGAACTGGAAACGCTGCCCAACATTGACATTAACATCAAACAGGGGAACAGCCTGTTGAGCAAGTTTAGCCTGACCGAAGACCTTAGCGACGTGTTTGGAAAACAGAACGGTCCGCCGACGCGGTTCTCGCTACGCACCTACAAAGACGCGGTAACGGCTTATAAAGACGCGAAGACCAAAGACGCCAAAGCCGAACTGCAACGCTTCATCAATGAGATCAAAAGCCAGTTCCGGGAAACGGTGTCTAACCGGGATCCGAAACGAAGAAAGTTAGCTGACCTGCGCGGGCAACGGGTGCTGTTGGATAATAACATTGATATGTTTGGCAATCCAATGAAAGACCCAAAATTGGTTGCTGCTGAAATTATCCGCACCGACAAATGCATTGAACAGATTGAAAATGAGATTGCCAATATTGAGAATAACGCCCTTTACCGGGGGGCGTTTGAATGGCGGTTTGAGTTTCCCGAAGTGCTGAACGATAAAGGGGAATTTGTTGGCTTCGATGCCGTAATTGGCAACCCGCCGTACATCAGGCAGGAAGACTTAGGCGAATTGGCAAAATCCTACTTTAAAAAGACGTTTAAAACCTATTCGGGTACGGCTGATCTGTACGTTTTCTTTGTCGAACAGGGCTTTAACGTGTTGCGGCCCAATGGTCAGTTTGTGTATATCATTCCGAACAAATGGATGAGGGCGGGATATGGATTAGGACTGCGCAAGTTCTTTCAAAAGGAACGGCTGATTGAAATTGACGACTTTGGCGATTTGCAGGTTTTTGACGACGCCACTACCTACCCTTGCATCATACAGGCACAGAAAGCCGCCCCCCTTACCACATTCCATGCCGTCAATCTGCAAACGCTGACGTATGACGCCGGGTTAACGCACCACGTAGCGAACACGCGGTTTGAGATTCCGCTATCGGCCATGCCCGATGAAGGTTGGACGCTGGCTAATGCTCAACAGCAAAAACTACGGAACAAACTGGCAACGGACGTAATACCGTTGAACGAGTACATAGAAGGTAAAGTGTTTCGTGGTGTATTAACTGGCTTAACTGAAGCCTTTGTAATTGATGAAACAGTTAAAAACCGGCTCGTTGATGAAGACGAACGTAGTGCCGATGTAATTAGGCCATTCATACTTGGTCGGGATATTAAGACGTATGGTATTCCCCAGGCAAGCAAGTTTTTAATCCTGTTCGAGAAAGGCGTTTCCAATCAAAAACGACAAAATACAGAAGCGGAACAATGGTTAGAACTTACGTACCCGGCTGTTTACACCTTTCTATTAGCCTACAAAGAGAAAGCTAAGGTCAGAACCGACAAGGGTGATTATTGGTGGGAGTTACGGGCCTGTGATTACTACGCTGAATTCGACAAGCCTAAAATCATGTACCAAGTATTTCAGGTTAAACCGGCCTTCATCTATGATGAGCAAGGTTTGTACTGTAATAATTCAATGTGGATAGTACCTAAAGCTGACAAAGCCCTGTTTGCTTTTCTCAACTCTAAAATGGGTTGGTATCTGATCTCAAACTATTGCACGGCTATTCAGAACGGCTATCAACTCATTTATCAATACTTCGGACAAATTCCTATCCCGCTACGCCTTGCCGATTCGCAAGAGGTATTAACGGCCAAAGCTGACCAAATCCTAACTGCCAAAGCCGCCGACTCAACCGCCGATACGTCGGCATTGGAAGCGGAGATTGACCGGCTGGTTTACGCGCTGTATGGATTGACGGATGAGGAAATAGCGATTGTGGAGGGGCGAGCGTAGATTGACTTTTCATCGAAAAATTAGATGGAAGTCGTTAGACATCGTCGTTTCTAACTGAATCAGCTTATTTTCTAATCTGGTAAATCGGCGGGTGGCCTTACCTCGATACGTTTGTTTAGCGTTTGACTTGTATAATTCGGCTTCTACATCAGCTTGGTCAAAAACAGCATCATACACCCGTTTTTCCCGTCTCCATCGCTTAGAGTACGTTTGTGCTTGGTACATTCCGGGTATGGTTTTGCGGTGCGTAAACCAGCCATTATGTAGATACAGTTTTCGGCATCGCTGGCTGGTGATCGGGCAGCGAAAGAACCAGACTATTCCTTTGCCTAAGTTGCTGGTTTGGGCTTCCATCGTTACCCGGTACGTTCGGGGCTGTTGTCTCCAACAATTTAGCCGGGGGTATATTTCGCCTGAAACTCGGCCAACGTTAAGGCGCGTGTCTGGCAGACGTAGCCGGGTGGGGTGGGTTCGTCCCATTCGGCGGGGTATGCTTCGGCGGGCGTAAAAGGCGGGATTTTGGCAGGAGCGGCTCCTGCGATTGTTGGCTCATGCCATGTAGCCGGTAAGTCGGTGACTGGCACGGCTGGCAAGGGTTCGCCGTATATCATTCGACCATCTAAGATCATCGTATTATTTGGGCGGGGTGGTGGTGCATTCTCAGCCGGGGGCGTTCCCCACTTTTCAGCGGTCCCGCGTTCGGGTAACGGGTAGGCTGTCCGTGCTGATCGAGCCTTTTGTGGTCGCTGCGGGCGCGTGTAGGGCATCAACGGTTTCCACTCGATACCATTATCAGCACAGAGTTTGTAGAACGTGCCTAACGGCGTGGACAGGGCCAACGGGTAGTCCATACGATTTTCAGCCCGGCAATGTAGCGGTTGAAATCAAAACGACTTCGTCAGTAAATCCGCAGAGCATCCGCATCAGCAACGAATATCAGTTAGACGACGCGGGCCTTGCCGGGCTGTTTGTTTGCCTGTTTTTATTAGATATCCGCCCCGAAGGAGAAGCCCCGTTTGAGACACTCAACCAACTCATTGGCAGCATTTTAGATCAGATTTTAGGGCAAGCCGCCGTGCGGAATCAGTTTCGGTTGCGGCTCTATGAAGCGGGCTATCACCCGGCCCAACGACTCTTGTATGACCAACCGGCCTACCGCGTTCGGGAAACCCGTTGCTACCGCGTTGCCGAGGGTTTTCCCCGGCTCCGGGCCAGCAACTTGCCGCCCGGCATCAATGCCACTCAGTATAACATTGGCCTGACGGACTGCGAACCCTTTGGCCTAACAGACGATGCTTTACTGCGTGAATTAGTCTAAAACTCAACGTTAATCAGCCATGAATCCCCACGACATCAATCTTGAAATCCAGTACTACGCCGATTTACGCCAGCAAGTGCTGGCCGTTGCCGAAACCGCCGAAGAAGGCGGTGCGCCCGAAAAGGAGTGTCAACAAAATCGCCCTTAACCAGTTGGCCGTGCAGGGGGGCGAAACCGAAAACGCCCGCGAGTGCCACAACATCAAAGAAGATAAACTGGGGCGCAGTCTTCATAAACTCGATGGGTATGCCCTAAGCGAGAATGCCGAAAACCTCGACCTGTTCATCAGTATCTACCGCGATTATGACCAACCCGAACGCTTAAGCCGGGATGAGATTCAGACTGCCTTTAATCAGATAGAGCGGTTTTTCACCAATGCCGTAAAAGGGTATTGGGAGGACTTAGACGAGTCAGATCAGGCGTTTGATTTTGCCCGCGAACTCTACAAGAACGGCAAAGACATTGTTCGGGCGCGGCTGTTTTTGCTTACCAACCAACGATACGGCGGTGAAGCCCCACCAAGTAAATCACTAAAAACCAATTCGTTGGAGGTATTAGTCAAATACCCCGGCCTAAAGGCGCGGACGGTCCGCCGTTGCGGGCTTGTCCCTGAAACAGAAGTTCCGAGACCATAGGCCAATTGACGTTGACCCGGACGCGGGACCGCCAATAATTTAATATTTCTTGCCGCGTTTTGGTCGGCATTCGCAGAATGGAAACAAGACTTGCAAACAAACTCAGTCCCGGCGGGGAACCGCTGAGACTTCCGGTTTGCTTTCTCACAATGCCCACACTGGTTACAGGTGCGGCTGGTGTAGGCCGGGTCGATTATCAGCACAGGTACACCGTACAAGGTAGCCTTGTAGCTGATAAAGCTACGGAGTTGGAAGAAAGC
>JBBRUB010000112.1:0-8177 GCA_038248175.1 Cytophagales bacterium
AGGCATCGCCCAGAATCAACCGCACGAAAGTATTGTCATGGGACGCCGACACCCAGCCGAGGATACAGGCCGCCAGAAACACCAGCGTGGCCACCAGCAGCAACCGCTGCGACTGATAGAACAGCGTGGGCAGCTCGTATTTCCAGAACGAAACAAACCGGCCCTGGTCTTCGCGTCGGTTCTGCATCAGGCCCCGGTGCATCTGCGCAGCCAGGCCGTTGAGGTAGCGCGTTACATTGGCGTCGGGGTAAAATGTACGGGCGTAAGACAAATCGTCGGTCAGCTCCACGAAGTTATCGACCAGTTCGTCGGGGTCCGCCTGCCGACCGGCTGCGGGCGGGTTTTCTTCGATGTCACGCCATTTGTCGGCGTTACGTTTCACGAACTGGGCTTCGCGCATGGGGTATTAGCGGTAATGTAGAGACGCATAGTTGCGTCTTATAGGCGTCGGCAATATGCTTGTGACCAAGTTAGGGGGATAGCGTTGAACGATAGTTACCTTTTTCAGAAAATCTTTTTGACCAACCGGCAATCCCTTCCGACTTTTGAGGAACTCCCCAACTTACTACCTGGTCAAATGTCCGTTGCCATCCGCACGTCGCAGAATGTCATTCTCGAATATGAACCCGCCAGCATCGGCGACCGCATCCTCGCCACCCTGCTCGATTACCTGGTTTTTCTGGGCTGGGTGCTGCTAACTCTGGCCATACCCGCCGGTCTGGAAATGAGACTCGGCACCTTTTACGTCCTGCTGGCTGTGCTACCCATTTTCTTCTACGACCTGCTTTGCGAATACTTTCTCAATGGCCAGAGCGTGGGTAAACTGGCCATGAGCACGCGCGTGGTCATGCTCGACGGTTCGCAGCCGGGGCTTGGCGCATATCTGCTGCGGTGGGTGCTGCGCATTGTGGAATCCGTCCCGTTTTTCTGGGGCATTGTTCCCATCATCACCGTAGCGGCCAACGGAAAAGGCCAGCGGCTCGGCGATATTGCGGGGGGTACAACGGTGGTAAAGCTCAAACCCGCCATGTCGCTCACCGACGTCCTGCACCGGCCCATGCCGGAAAATTACGTGGTTCAGTTTCCCGATGTCCGGCTGTTGACCGACCGCGACGTCAGCGTAGTGCGCGAGGTACTGCAACGGGGCGACGCCATGACATACGAGCGCACCGCCGAAAAAATAAAGGAAGTGACCGGTATCCAGAGTAGTCTCAGCCCCCGCGCCTTCCTCGAAACGGTCCTGACCGATTACGTGTTTGTAACGACACAGTGATACCCCACCCCAACCCCTCCCCCGAAGAGGGGCTTTAGATCCGGATTATTTAGCCCTTCCTTTTGGGGAGGGGTTGGGGTGGGGTACCGACCAACAAAACAAATATGCTCGATTCCATAAAATCCCTCGCCCGGCAGTACGCGGCAGACATCGTAAAGACCCGTCAGCACCTGCACGCCCACCCCGAACTCTCGTTCCACGAACACAACACCGCCCGTTTCGTAGCCGACCAGCTCCGCGCCATCGGCATCACCCCGCAGGAGGGCGTAGCCGATACGGGTTTGGTTGCCCTGATTACCGGCAACGGGTCCGGCACAGCAAACCGCGTTGTGGCCTTGCGGGCCGACATGGACGCGTTACCCATTCGCGAAGCCAACGATGTGCCGTACAAATCGACCGTGGAGGGGGTGATGCACGCCTGCGGACACGATGCGCATACGGCCAGTCTGCTCGGCGTAGCCCGGATTCTGTATGTGCTGCGCGACGAGTTTGCGGGGACGGTAAAACTCGTTTTTCAGCCCGGCGAAGAAAAAGCCCCCGGTGGCGCGTCGCTGATGATTAAAGAAGGTGTGCTGGAAAACCCCAGGCCGGTCAGCATGATTGGGCAGCACGTAGCCCCAAATATTCCGGTCGGTAAAATCGGCTTCCGCGAAGGTATGTACATGGCCAGCACCGATGAGCTGTACCTGACCGTGCGCGGCAAAGGTGGCCACGCGGCCATGCCCGACGGCCTGGTGGACCCGGTATTGATTGCCTCGCACATCATCGTAGCATTGCAGCAAATCATCAGCCGCAACCGCCCCCCGGCCAGTCCCAGCGTCCTCTCCTTCGGGCGGTTCATTGCCGACGGCGTTACCAATGTCATTCCCAACGAAGTCACGATTCAGGGCACGTTCCGGTGCATGAACGAAGAATGGCGGGCGGAGGGCAAACGGCGCATGGTGAAACTGGCCGAAGGCATTGCCGAAGCTATGGGCGGCACCTGCGAATTCGAGATTATACATGGCTACCCGTTCCTCAAAAACCAGCCCGAACTCACCCGCCGGCTCCGGGCGCAGGCCGTTACGTACATGGGTGCCGACAACGTAGTGGACCTCGACCTCTGGATGGCGGGCGAAGACTTCGCGTTTTACTCGCAGGTCGTGGACTCGTGTTTTTACCGGCTCGGCACCCGAAATGAAGCGCGGGGCATCACATCGGGCGTTCATACACCCACCTTCAACATCGACGAAGCCGCCCTCGAAACCGGCGCGGGCCTGATGAGCTGGCTGGCGGTGCAGGAGTTACGGGGGGCGTGAGTTTCATTTTCAGAAATTTATTTCCATATTTGGAAATATCTATATGCTCTATTTGTTAATCAGGTGGTTGTAATCAGCAAGGCAGTTCTGAACAAGTTTGGCGAAACCCACGCTGACGTAGCTTCGGCACTGAACGATTGGTATGCTACTGTAAAGAATGCCGATTGGGGCAGTTTTGCAGACGTGAAGCAAACGTACGGTTCGGTTGATTACGTAACTGACAACCGGTACGTGTTCAATATCAAAGGAAATCGGTACCGACTTGTCGCTATGATTTTCTTCTCGGTACGAACGGTTTATATCAAATTCGTTGGTACACACGCTGATTACGATAAAATAGACGTAGCCACTGTAGATTTTAAAGACTGATGGACGTAACGAATTGGACCGAACACAAAACCGCTCTTCAGGCCCTTGACGCGCTGATTGCCCAGGGTTTTGAAGGGAACGCCGAACTTGAAGCGAGGTTTCTCGGTACGGCAAAAGCAATTGAAGCCTTTGAAGACAGCATCCCGCTCATGCCGATTCGCGTACCTGATACCCTGCCCGCTATGGTACAGGTAAAAATGCTGGAAAAGCAGATGAAGCAGAAAGATATGGCCGATTATCTTGGCGTATCGTCGGCGCGGTTTTCTGAGTTTATGAACGGGAAACGTCGAATAACCATCGACCTGGCGAAGAAGCTCTACGAGCGGTTGGACATCAGCCCGGAATTTATCTTGAAAAGGGCCTAATGAGCTGGCTGGCCGTGCAGTAATTACGGAAAGTGCGACTGGACCGCTGACTTTTGTTGACTCCTTCCAACTATGTTGGTCCAATTAGGGTCTTGACGTGAAACCGCCTGACTAATGATAGCCCGCTTGATATGTACTACGATTCTGTTGATGGTAGTCACTGCCAACGTAATGAGTCAGTCCGTCGGTGCAATCACGCCCAATCAGTCCATCACTACGTTAGGCAGGGTCTGGGGACTTCTCAAGTATTATCATCCACGGGTGGTAACTGAGAAGCTGGATTGGGATCAGGTTCTCATCATAACCTTGCCGAAAGCCGAACAGAGCCATAATGATTCTACGATGCTCACCTTACCCCTTCGTCAGCGACTAAACTACATCGTTGCGAATCGAAATCAGCAAACTGACCGGTATGTACACTGGAATCCTTTGCGAAACCGGCTTGAGTTTAGTGAGCAGAATTATGAGCAAATGGCTCTGCCTGACCAATCGTATCGGCTGCTCGGTCTGATTCGCTATTGGAATGCTATCCAGTATTTCCACCCGGCTAAATATCTGCTTGACCGGGACTGGAAAACGGTCTTGACTGATTTCGTACCTAAGTTCCGGGAGACCACCGATACACTGGCTTATCAACTCGTGTTACGGAAATTAATTGGTACGATTGAGGATGGACACGCGACACTTGAGATTCCAGCGAAGTATCGCCTGACCGGATTGACACCGGCACTGTTGCCTCCATTTTACACACATGTCGTTAGTGATACGCTGTTGGTAGCGGGTCTTTATAACGATTCTTTATGTCAGTTAAACGGTATTCGCAGAGGAGACCGCATCGTCGGTATTGATGGCAAAACGGTTTCCCAACTTATTGATGAGCGTAGTGCGTATGCATCAGCATCAAACCGGTCGGCTAAAGTTCAGCAACTATCACCCTACTTGCTGACAGGTTCTTCGGCTGACGTCAGGCTTCAGGTAGTTCGAGCCGGTCAGCACGTAGAAGTAGCGGTCAAACGCTATCCGTTTAAAGCCTTTGGCTATCATCCTGCGGAGGCCGTAAATTCTCCCAAAGTGGTTCCGGCTACTATTGGGTACGTGGATATGGGGCAGCTTCGCGTTGGTGACGTTAAGAAGTTGATGAATAAGTACAGGGATTACAAAGGAATCATTTTCGATGTCCGTACTTATCCCAGAGGAACATTTCAACGTCTGAGCAGCTATCTAAATCCTCATCCAACAGGATTTACCCGATACACCAAACCTGATTTATCTTTTCCCGGTGGGTTCAAATCTGGCCCTGTTCAGTACACAGGACAGGATAATACGGATTACTACAAAGGGAAAGTGGCCATTCTGTGTAATAGCTATACGCAGAGTGCCGCAGAATCCACTTGCATGGCTTTACGAACGGCTCCAAATGCCAAAATCATTGGCAGCCAGTCAGCGGGCGCGAATGGCGATGTGAGCTACGTCAACTTTCCCGGCGGCTACGAAACACGCTTTACGGGAACTGGCGTTTACACGGTGGATGGCAAGCCTGTTCAACGAAATGGTGTACCGATTGACATAGAAGTAAAGCCAAGTTGTGCCGACGTTTTGTCAGGCACAGACAGAACTTTACAGACTGCCATTGAGTGGATTAATCAATAACAAACGCCATCTGGCTCAACGCCCGGCCTTTTGCAGGAAAGCGGCTATTTCCATACCCCACGCAATGCCGATGTGCACCAGCAATCCGCCCCAGATGCTGCGCGTACTCAGGGCCAGTACACCGAGCAGATACCCACCAAAGATGGACGAAACAGCCTCGCCCAATGGCCTGCCGAAATGGATAGTGCAATACCAGACTACCATCGGCAGCACCGGCCCCCGAAAGGCCGCGCTCATGCCAATGACCAGAAAGCCACGAAACAGCAGTTCGGTCGGGACAAAGTCCCAGCCGTAGCAGAGTTCATAGATGAGAGCCGTTGCCCACTCCGGTGCGCCGAAAAACGTGCTGGCGTTGTTAGGGTGGTACGTTGGGTAGCTGGCCAGAAAATCGGACTGGAACGACGCCAGTGTAATCAACGGAATCATCAGAGCCAGCAACACTGTGTAGAGTATTATCCCCTTGCGTTTGGGAGCCATACCGTAGAATGTGCTGGGTCTATACTGCTGATCAACGAACCGGTAAAAGACGTACAGCGGCAGCACAATAGTCAGGATGGATTGCAGGTTGTGCAGGCAGTAGTACAGAAACACGAATACCTCGCCCCCGAACAGCGTCCGGCTCAGTTCGACGTGACCATAAAAACCGGCATAGACTGAGTAACTGACCAGTGCCGTAGCTGACCGCAACCAGAATGAACGACTGCGCCAGAGGTCTGGACACTGATGAAAATAAGTCCAGAGCCAGACACTCACGTAGTAAACGGTGGCATACAACCCAAAATACAGCACCGGCCAGATGGGTTCGCCCTGATGAATGTCTATCCACGTATCTTCGGCGTTGAACCGGTAATTGAGGATCAGCAGCAGCGCGAGCCACCCGGTGGTTGCCGCGTAGAGACCGGGCCGAAAATCGAGCCGAACATACGTGCGCAGGTCGTGCCAGAGTAAAAGCATGGAGCGAAAGTACAACCGGGCGGCATACATAATCCCGCTTTGTGTAGTTAACTTGGTCAAACCATCCGGGCTAACCGGATCAATGCCAGAGCCAGACGAATGAAAGAAATAACCCGTATTGTCGAGGTCTTTAACGAGATTGATTTTTCGCAGCGAAAAGCCGCGCTGGCCACGGTGGTCTGGGTCGAGGGGTCGTCGTACCGGCGTCCGGGCGCGCGGATGCTCATTACCGACGATGGCCGCTGGGAAGGAGCCATCAGTGGCGGCTGTCTGGAAGGCGACGCCCTGCGAAAAGCCAGGGGTGTGATGCGCGACGGTCAGCCGCTGGTTGTCACCTACGATACGATGGACGATGGAGCCAACAGTTTCGGCGTAGGGCTGGGCTGTAACGGTATTATCGACGTTCTCATCGAACCTATAGACCCCGCCAGTCCGCAGCATCCCGTAGCCGTATTGAGCGAATTTGTGCAGCAGCGCGACGTTCGGGCCGTGGCTACGGTGCTTAGCAGCGACGACACTACGCTCCGCCCCGGCACCCGCTTCGTTTTGACCGAAGACCAGCAAGACGCACCCTACTGGCTCGTTGATGATATGCGTGAGGTATTGACCGTTGGAAAGCCGATCACCAAAGCCATCGACACCAGCACGGGTATAGTGCAGGTCTTTATCGAACACATCGACCCCGGCATTGAACTCGTCATTTTTGGCGCGGGCTACGACGTCATTTCAGTAGCGCGACTGGCCCGCGACCTCGGCTGGCACGTGACCGTTACCGATGACTGCGTGGCACACCTCGCCCCCAAACGCTTTCCCGTGGCCACCTGCGTTGTCTTCGCCGACCGCACCGCCGTGCTGGACCAGGTCCCGATTACGAATCGAACAGCCGCCGTGCTGATGTCGCATAATTTCAACTACGACAAAGCCGTGCTGCAAACGCTGCTCACCACCAGCGTACCGTACATCGGGATGCTCGGCCCGCGCAAACGCTTCGACAAGATGCAGGACGAGTTTGTCAAGGATGGATTGCTCATCGAGGAAGACACACTCAGCCGGGTTCATGCACCCATCGGCCTGGACCTCGGTGCCGAAACACCCGACGAAATTGCGTTATCCATCATTGCCGAAATCAAAGCGTTCTTCATGCAGCGAACGGGCGGTTTCCTGAAAGACAAAGATGGCCCGATTCACGAACGGCTGTCGGGAAATGATGTAGGTCGTATCGCATCGGCGCACTGACTCTTGTTCGACCAGACGCGGAGGGTCTAACGATGTAATTGACGCTAAGTTTCTACATAGTCAGACCCCTACCGGGGCTGGTCAGACAGGATTGTCCGACCTACACAAACCACATGCGTAACCAATCTATCGCCACCATCCTGCTTGCCGCTGGCCGCTCATCCCGGCTGGGGCAGCCGAAACAATTGCTCCGGCAGGGAGGGCAAACGCTCGTTCGGCAGATGGCGGGCATGGCTCTATCCCTGAACGCGGGGCCGGTAGTGGTGGTGCTGGGCGCGAATGAGGGGCCGATTCGAGCTGAAATCGCGGATTTGCCAGTTCAAATTATTCATAACGAACAGTGGCAAACAGGTATGGCCTCGTCATTACGGGTGGGGTTGGCCGCATTCGCTGACGAATCGGTTGACGCCTTTCTGGTCTTACTTACCGATCAGCCGTACGTATCGCCCAATCTGTTGCACCAACTCATCGACACGCGCCGACAGACCGGGCGGGGCATTGTGGCGTGTCAGTACGGCGAACCGGATTTTATCGGCGTTCCGGCCCTGTTCAACGTTGGCTACCTGCCTGAATTCCTGAACCTGACCGGCGATATGGGTGCCCGCAAACTCATTCGCCAACATACCAATGACTGTGCCACCGTCCCGTTTCCGCTCGGCAGCGTTGATTTGGATACGCCCAATGATGTTGTAAATTGGCAGAACGGATAACCGCGCCGTACCTTTGTACAATGGCGCGACTGCTGGCTATCGACTACGGAAAAAAACGCACGGGTATGGCCGTAACGGACCCATTGCAACTCATTGCTACGGCACTGGAAACGGTACCTTCGCACGAGATGCTCAAGTTCCTGAAAGCCTACGTAGCCCGCGAGCCGGTGGAGTTGTTTGTTGTAGGGCTACCTAAACAACTCGACGGCAAAGACTCCGAAAACGCGGCCCGGGTCAGGACCTTTGTGGGGCATTTGCAGAACGCTTTGCCCGACATTCCGGTTATTTTTCACGACGAACGCTTCACGTCCCAAATGGCCCT
>JBBRUB010000113.1:0-8170 GCA_038248175.1 Cytophagales bacterium
AACGACGCAGCGTAGCGGTCACGATAAACAGCCGAGTTCAGGTGCAGCCGTGCCAGCAACCCATATATGGCATTTTTGCTCAGCCGGCCGGGGTTATTGGAGTTGCTGGTCAGGTCCGGCTCAACGGCCAGAAACTCCTTTTTCACGTATTCTATTGCGTCGGCTCCACGCAAAATGGTAGATGTCTCGTTTACGTCCTCTTTCACGAACACCAGCCCGAACATATCCAGCATCATCATATTGTAAAACGCCCGCATCCCCCGCGCTTCGGCAATGTATGTTTTCGTGGTTGGGTCGTTGAGCGTTGGCAGGGTTTCGAGGGCTGTAATACTCCGCGAAATACCCTGCAAGGCCAGCAGCCAGGCGTTTCTGACGTTGGGGTCGGTGCTGGTAGTGGTGTGCTGGTGCAGCGAAATAAAGATGCCGTTATCGCCCCAGTCGGTACCGCCCCGGTAGGGCAGAATGGCTTCGTCGGTCGAGATTTCCTGCAGGGCAAAATAAATTGTGTGTGTATATAAATCCGGTAGGCGGGCATAGACCGGAGCCAGAATGCCATCAGCCGCCTGTTTGTCAGACAGGCCCGACACCGAGGCTTCGTCCAGCACGTTTTCGGTCAGGTCGGTACAGCTACCGAGGAACAGAACGCCAGCCAAAGCCAGCAGAGAAGTTAGTTTCGTTTTCATAGGATTGTGTTGTGGTGTAGAGACGCGATACGTCGCGTCTCACCTGCGTCAGCAATGCGTACAATATTGCACCTGTTCAAGTGCATCGAGCTTCCGTGCCTGGTCTCACCTGCGTCAGCAATGCGTACAATAGCAATGTGGTTTGTCAGGTAGCAGGTTCGTCTAAATTGCTGACGCACGTGAGACGCAACTATGCGTCTCTACATTTTTAAAATGTCAGATTTAACCCCAGCACAAACGTGCGGGGTTTGGGATAACTCAGGTAGTCGATGCCATACGACGAAATGCCGTTCACGGTGCGGTCGGTGTTTACTTCGGGGTCGAACCCGTCGTAGTTCGTAATTACAAACAGGTTCTGCCCCGTTGCCGATAGCCGGATCCCCTGAATCCAGCGGCCCATGCCAATCAGTTTCGGACTGAGATTGTAGCCCAGCGTAGCGTTGTTGAGCCGGAAGAACGACCCGTTTTTCAGGTAACGGGTCGATACCGGTGCCGAGTTGTTGATTGACTCGTTCGGAAACTCGATGGCTTCGGGCGTGGTGTTCAGCCCTTTCGAGAGTCGCAGTTTGTAGAAGTTAGCGTTAGACGTATTGTCGTAAATCTTGTTGCCCGATACCCCATTGAAGTTCAGCGCCAGATCAAAACCTTTCCACGACGTGTTGGCGTTGATGTTGAACTGCTTTGTGGCCAGCGCACTGCCCGCTGCCACCCGGTCTTTGTCCGTTACGATGCCGTCACCGTCCGTATCGCGGAAGGTGCTGATGCCTTTCTCATCGAAACCCGTAAATTCTTTCAGGAAGAACGTACCGATGGGCTGCCCGTTGATGTAGCCGTTAATCGTGGCCGTTGATAAGCCTGCACCCGAGGCCGAACCTGACTGAATGACGGAATACGGCGAATTCTTAACGATGTTGTCAATGAACGTCATGTTGCCGCCAATATCGAACCGGAAGCCGCTCAGGGCTGCGTAGCGGTAGTTCAGCGCGAGTTCAAGACCCTGGTTCGTAATGGTCATGTCCGGCACGTTGGTCCAGAATGTGCTGGCAGGCTGCACGGGGTCGGCGGGGATAACTTCAAGCAGAATGTTGTTCGACACCTTGCGAAAATAATCGACCGAGCCGCTGAATGCACCTTTCCACAGCCCGAAATCAACCCCGATATTGGTCTGATTCGATACTTCCCACTGAATATCGGGGTTGGCCAGGCGGGTGTATGACGTACCTGCCGAGTAGTTCGTACCGTTGTCGAGCGGATAGCTGGTGGTGGCCCCAACCTGCGAGGTAAACAGGGCCTGCGTGATTTTCGACGGAATTTCCTGGTTGCCGGTGCGTCCCCAGCCGGCGCGCAGTTTCAGGTCGGTAAACGGCCCGTTTTTCAGGAAGGCCTCTTCCGAAATCCGCCAGCCGAGTGAGAACGACGGAAACACTCCGTACTTGTTGTTGGCTCCGAACTTACTCGATCCGTCGGCCCGGACCGTTGCTGTGGCTAAGTATTTGTCGCGGAACTGGTAGTTGATCCGGCCAAAAAAAGACTGGAGTTCATTCTCGATGGCAAAGCCGCCCGGCCTGTTGGTGGCCAGCGTTAGCTCCTGCCCCAGACCGGGGTTATAAATCGGCTCGATGGGCGAAATCAGGAATTTGTTGATGCTGAAATTTCGACCCTGAATGAAGAACTTCTGGTACGAATGCCCCACCAGCGCGGTCAGGCCATGGTCGGCGCGGTTTAGGGTGTAGGTCAGGTAGTTCTCGATCAGCGTGTTGCGGTTAATGGAGTTGACGGTCTGGAACCGCCCGTCCTGTTGCGGTACCGCGCTCGCCAGCGACTGCAAATCCTGCGTAGCCGTCGAGTAATCAGCACCGAGGTTTAGTTTATAGACCAGCCCGTCGATGATTCTGAACGAAGGCGTTACGTTGGCAATGATGCGGGTGGTGGTGGTTACGTCTTTCTGCAACGCCAGTGTAGTGAGCGGGTTGGTGCCGCCCGGCGTGCGAAATGGGTTGCCATTGGCATCGTAGGCCGGGTAGGTGGGGTTGGCCGAAATAGCCCCGCCCACCAAACTGCCTGGACTACCCGGCGCCGTGCCGCCCGCCGAGTTGTCGATGGGTGGGCGTTGGTTGCTGGTATAAGCCGCGTTGAGGTTCACATCCACAGTGAGCCGGTCTTCGAGCATCTTCTGCGATACGTTGATGCGGCCCGTGTAGCGGTTCAGGTTACTGTTTTTAAGGATGCCTTCCTGATTCTGAACACCCACCGAGCCGTAGTACGTAGTTTTGGCGGCCCCTCCGCCAAAGGCCAGGTTGTACTGTTTGGTGTAGGCCGTGCGGGTAATTTCTTTCTGCCAGTCGGTATTGGCTCCCTGATCGTCCAGCACACCACCCACGGCTACGACCTGCTTCCGGTATTCATCGGCAGAGAACACGTTCAGCGGGCGACTCAGGCTTGAGATACCGAGGCTAACCGATGCATTCAGCGTTGGCGTACCCGATTTGCCTTTTTTTGTTGTAATCAGAATAACCCCGTTGGCCCCGCGCGAGCCGTAAATGGCCGTTGCGCTGGCATCTTTCAGCACGTCGATGCTTTCAATGTCCTGCGGGTTCAGGAATGTGAGCGGGTTGGTAGCACCGCCAGTGCTGGAGTTGTCCAGTGCCAGCCCGTCCAAGACGAACAACGGCGTACTGCCCGTGCGAACTCCACCGGGACCGCGCACCGTAATGCGTTGCTGCGCACCCGGCTCCCCACTGGCCGACGTAACGTTTACGCCTGCCACTTTGCCCTGAATAAGCTGCTCCGGCGAGTTGATAATACCCTGGTTAAACTCGCTGCTTTTGATGGAGGTAACGGCACCGGTGATGTCTTTTTTTGCCGTGCTGCCGTAGCCCACGACTACCACCTGCGCCAGGTCAGACGCCGATGGGGTGAGCGATATGTTGATGGCGGTTTTGTTACCAACGGCTATTTCCTGTTGGTTAAAGCCAATAAAGCCGAACACAAGCGTTGCGTTTGCATCTGGTACGACAATGCTGTACGCGCCATTGGCATCGGTGGTGGTACCACGCTGAGTACCCTTCAGGACAACGGTACAACCGGCCAGGGCTTCGTTGGTAGCGGCATCGGTCACGCGCCCGCTAATGGTGATATCGGCCTGCGGTCTGGTAGCCTGCCCACGAATGGGTTTAGCTATTGTGAGCAGCGGTGCAGTTGCCAAAAGAAGGTAAACAAGCAGCCGGTACGCACCCGAAGCTGGAGAGGGGTAATGAACCTTCATACATTTGGGGAGTTAGTTGAAGCCGCAAAAGTCTGCGTTAAACCCGTCAGATGTTAGCCGTTTGGGAATGGTAAAAAAAAGATAATTTACCTTTTGACTATTCTGAGAAATAATAAAAAATTTTGGTAGTCACCATCCGAGAGCTGATTCTTCAAAATTCTGTGTATCAGCTATTTATGTGGAAAATCTTCCATTTAGGCCTTATTTGAATGATTGGTTCTATACAGTAAGTGTTATCAAAGTATGAATGATGTCCTGAACTCTGTCGGCGCGTGTGTCACAACGGTCATAGCATCCATCAAAACGCCACTGCCAGCAGCCCCGGACCGATGCGGTAGCAACAGATTGTCAACTGTTCGTCGTGGTTGGGCAGACGGACGTGGCCGGTGAGCTGGGTAGCTCCGTCGGGAAAGGGGTCAATGAAGAGGTGCTGCCGGAAGGTAAGCTGTCGTTTGCCATATAGTTTATACAAACTTTCTTTGGCGCACCAGTACATGGCCAGTCGTGCCGGGTCGCCAGCTGCGTGGGCTATTTCGGGTTCCGACAAAATGCGCGGTACCACCCTCGTAAACTTGTCGCGCATGGGTTCAATGTCGATACCCACCGGGCGGGTCAGGTGCAGTACCGCCGAGGCCCAGCCCCCCGTATGCGACAGCGAGATATAGGCGTTGTAGCCCGATAGGTGCGGTTTTCCGTATTCATCTTTCTGTAAACCCGCGTAGTGCCAGCCCTGTTGCTCCACCAGCTGCCGCACTGCCACCCGGCACGCCAGCCACTCCACCCGCTGGTCGGGATGGGTAATAGCCGTGAGTTCGGTCTCTTCCGAAACCGTGAGCGAAAGCCGCTGCCGAAGCGTCGGCTCGGTCTCCGTAATGGGGCGCAGCACCGCCGTGCAATTGGGCGAAACGAGAATAAAGGTTGACGATGGCATGGGTATTCACGAAATTTGGCCCACCATGCAGATACAGAAACTCGATACGTTTGGCGGCCACCGCGACTGCGTTTATACGCTCGAACAGGACGCAGCGGCCAGCCAGTTTTTTTCGAGCGGGGGCGACGGGCAGGTAGTGCGATGGCACCTCGACCGGCCTGACCTCGGCGAACTAATAGCCACCGTACCGGCTTCGGTTTACGCCCTGGCGCGGCATCCGGGTACTGGACTGCTGTGGGCAGGACAAAACTACGAAGGTTTGCACCTCATCGACACCACCCGGAAAACCGAAGTCGGTTCGCTTAAGCTGACGACTTCGGCCATTTTCGACATTAAATTTTACGCAGCCGACGCGTTTGTAGCCCTCGGCGATGGCGTAGTGGCAGTGGTCGATGCCGATCAGATGGCGGTGAAAAAGCACATCAAGGGCAGTAGCCAGTCAGCGCGGTGTCTGGCTATAAACCCCGTAGAGCGCGATTTAGCCGTGGGATACAGCGACAACAGCATCCGTATTTTCGATTTGCTGACATACGAACTGAAACAGGTTATCCCGGCCCACGACAACTCCGTATTCACCGTGACGTACTCGCCTGATTTTCGGTTTTTGCTTAGTGGCGGACGTGATGCGCACCTCAAAATCTGGACTGTTGAACACCAATACGAGCCGCATCAGGACATTGTAGCGCATCTGTTTGCCATCAATCACATCGTATTCTCGCCCGATGGCACTTTATTTGCTACGGCCAGTATGGACAAGGCCATAAAAATCTGGGATGCCAGCCGGTACAAACTCCTGAAAGTGGTTGACCGCGCCCGCCATGCCGGTCACGGTACGTCGGTCAATAAACTGCTCTGGACAGACTATAATCAGACGCTGCTGTCGGCCAGCGACGACCGTACGATTTCGGTCTGGGCGGTGCAGAAAGAAGCATAAATTGACCGTTAACGCAGATTTACGGGGTTAAACATTGCTAAATCAGGATAATGCCCGTTACTTCACCTTTTGCCGATAAAAGCTATATTTCCCCTAACCAGAGCATACCGATGAAAATTACCGCCATCGAAATACGGCAGCATACCTTCGATAAGGTCATGCGTGGCTACAAACCCGAAGATGTTGACGCGTTTCTGAGTTCACTCTCGCAGGAATGGGAGCGTGCTACGAGCGATCATAAAATGCTGAAAATGCAGCTTGAAATATCCGAGAAAGAACTTGGTAAACTCAAGGAAGTAGAAATGACGTTGTTCCGAACGCTTAAAACCGCCGAGGATACCAGTGTCCAGATTACCGAACAGGCTACCAAAGCTGCTGAGCAGCACGTGACCAATGCCCGCCAGAAAGCAGACGAAATACTGTCCGAAGCCCGCAAACGGTCAGCTATGATGGTGCAGGATGCCGAAAATCAGGCGCGATACCTTAAAGACAACATCCTGAACGACATCAAGGCGATGGAACACGATTTCAACGCACTGGAGAAATACAAAGAAAACCTCGGTATTCAGATTCGGGCCTTAGCCGCCAACGCCATCGACAGCGTGGACCGGTTCGAGAAGAAATTCGCGAAACAGAACCTGAAAGGGAAAATCGACGAGGTAAGCACACAGATCGAGGAAAGCCGGAAAGCTGAAAAAGACGCCGAAAAACATGCACAACCCGCAGCCGAAACCGACGGGCAGCCTGCCGACGCCGTAGCTGATAACGCTATAGCTGACAACTCAATTGACCTGCCACCCGTTATCGAACGTGAAACGGCCATTCCTGACGCTATTCCGGTTGATGAGCTGCTGGTAGAGAAGCTGAATAACGCCATCGAAGACACGCACGACATGGCAGAAAATTCTGCAGACTCCGCTAAAAATGGCGTGGCTGATGCTGCCGACGCCGTTGCAGAACCGGTTCGAGAAGTGACCGCTCAGTTGGTAGAAACTGAAAAAGCAGGTAGAGAGGAAGTGACAACCCAAACTGAAGAAACGGGCGAAGCCAAAAAAGGCGGTTCATTCTTCGATCAGATTTAACGCAGCAAAGCGGGTGAAAACCCGTAAAGACCAGCGGGTTTCCACCCGCTTTACGAATGGGAACAATTGCACTGGAAGGACTCGAGTTTTTCTCTTACCACGGCTTCTACGACGAGGATCAGAAAATAGGCAATAAATACTCGGTCGATATAACTGTCACTGCCGATTTTTCGGAAGCGGCCCGGCGCGACCGCCTGAGCGCGACGGTCAACTATGAAGCCCTGTACAAAATTACGGCGGGAGTCATGCTGCGTTCGGCCCGGCTGCTCGAACACATCGCCCACAGCATCATTGTAGAAGTGCGGGAACAATACCCCGATGTTGAAACGGTAGAAGTGAGCGTATCCAAATTCAACCCCCCCATCGGGGGCGTCTGCCACCGCGCCAAAATCACGCTGAAGGAATAAAGGGTAAAGGGAGGAAGAGGAATAAAGGGAGGAGAGTGATACTAACGCAACGTTTCCCCTCTCCTTCCTTTATTCCCCTTCCCCCACCTTTAAACCGCCTGCTGTAACCCCGCGAAGGAGATGGCCATGTGCGAGGCATCGTAAATGCACTCGCCGTTGCGGATGAGCAACACCTGGGGCGACTCGTGTGCAACGCCAAATTCGTCTTCTATTTGGCGCGAAATAGGCCGGTTAGCCAGCAAATCGAGGTAGTAGGGCTTTACGCCGAGTATGTCGTTCCAGTTTCGTTCCATACGGCTCAGGGCCATGGCACTGATAGAGCAGGTGGTACTGTGTTTAAAAATAAGGACGGGCTGTTGGGCCGATTCTTCTTTTATTTCGGCGAGTTGAGCATCGCTCGTGAGTTTATTCCAGTTCATTTGTAGATACACAGATTCTATTGACTTAGAATTAATTTCATTTCTTAAAAGTTCGTTTATTACTCTTCTTATCCGGTAGAGAATGATTTGTTGAGACTCCGGCAAAGAGGATGCCGTTACGTTGCTGGCAAAGCGGATCGGCAGTACAATCCTGTTTGGTTGCCTTACCTTTGCGGGCAGTCTAACCAATAACAGACCGGCTTGTTTTCTTTCTTCTATAACACTGGGCTGCGGGCCTATCAACTGCTGGCGCGGGCAGCGGCACCGGTCAACGCCAAAGCCCGCCTGTGGTCTGCCGGGCAGCATCGGGTACTGACCCGCCTGACCCACGCCCTGCCCAGCCGCACCGCGCCAAACGCTCAGCCTCTGGCCTGGTTTCATGCGGCTTCGCTCGGCGAGTTTGAGCAGGGTCGTCCCGTTATCGACGCATTCCGGGCGCAATACCCTGA
>JBBRUB010000114.1:0-8159 GCA_038248175.1 Cytophagales bacterium
CGGCGCAGTTCGTTGCGGGCCAGCCGCTCGTCGTCAATGATAAGGGTTTTCATAGTTGTGAAAGAGTGAAAGCGTGAAAGAGCGAAAGAGCGGCTGACGCATCAATGGAAACTGAGCGCGTCAGCCACTCTTTCACTCTTTCACTCTTTCACTCTTTAATTTTGTTCGTTTAAAGACACTGTCAGATTGGGCGGGAATGATAATTTCAGCGCGAACAACAAATTGATTTTCAGCATTTATCGATTCCTGTTCGATTTGAAAGCGGGCATCGGAACCGTAGAGCAACTGGAGACGCTGACTGGTGTTTTCCAGACCGAAGCCATCCGACGCGTTGCGGTCGCCGAGTTCGCCGGTGTTACGGATGGTGATGTGCAGCTTATCGGCCACTACCGCCGACTCGACGGAGACAAATCCGCCATCAACGGCTTTGCTGACACCGTGTTTAATGGCGTTCTCGACCAGCGTTTGCAGCATCATGGGCGGCACCTGCCAGAAGAGCGTTCCACCGTCGAGGTTGATGTAGGAGCGGAGTCGGTCTTCGTAGCGCACTTTTTCGAGGGCCAGATAGTCTTCTACGGTTTTGATTTCTTCGCGCAGTTCAACGGTTTTGCGCCGGTCGGCCAGCAGCGAGTTGCGGAGCAGATTAGAAAGCTGGGTGATGCTGTGCTGCGCCTTGTCGGGGTTTTCATAGACCAACGCCCGGATGCTGTTGAGGGCATTGAACACAAAATGGGGGTTCAGCTGCGAGCGTAGCACTTTGGCTTCGGTTTCCCGGATGCTGGTTTTGAGCAGGATCTTCTCGATTTCGGCGTTCCGTGTCTGCTCTACGTAGTGGTACACCGTATAGCTCAGCACCCACGCCAGCATGGCTTTACCCCAGCTCATAATGTAGCCAATCAGGGGCCAGGGTTCAGCAATGAATTTGTCGGGAACGATGATACGGTCAAACGGCATATTCACGAGCGTCATGACCAGAGCCAGCACAAATACCGATAGCAAAACACGCGGGGCAAGCTGTACAAACGGCAGCTGGACCCACTTCCACCGGCGAATCATGAGCCGGTACAGATGCGTCAGCGTAATGCCCAGAAAGATATTGGCAACGGCTAAATACAGCGTATCGGCATCGAACCCGTATTCAAGCACATACGCCAGATACTCGACCAGGATCAGCAGCGACCAGCCGAATAGCTGACAAAGCCAGTAAATTTTCTGTTTGGGAATTCCACGCATACTGTCACTGCCCTTATCTGGACCGTAAGCGAATGTACGCAATTGATGGGGCCACGTACTACCCGGCAATTATCAAAGGCAGTATATCTGGATTACCGGCAGAATTTGAAGAGTGAAAGAGCGAAAGAGTGAAAGTTACTGACGCAGGAGACTGAGCGCGTCAGCAACTTTCACTCTTTCGCTCTTTAAATAAGCGACAGCAAATGCGCTGTATCGTTAGCCGATTCGATGGCAAACGATTGGGTGTCGTAATCGTAATGAAGTTTGTAAAGACAGACGTTGCTATGTTCAAACTGGTCCATGCTGGATAGTGGCTGACTGGTAATCCAGCAGAGCAGCACCCGCATAGCCCGCCCGTGCATGGCCACCAGAATGG
This sequence comes from Cytophagales bacterium, assembly GCA_038248175.1. GTDB lineage: Bacteria > Bacteroidota > Bacteroidia > Cytophagales > Spirosomataceae > Spirosoma. Next base: position 1,610 of record JBBRUB010000114.1, read on the forward strand.
TTTCTTCGTCGGGATGGGCCAGGATTTCGGCGATGGCCTCGCGCTGCCGGGCTTCCACCTGATCGGGGCTTTCGCCCCCGTCGGTGGTTTGGGCGGTATTACCCGACGCCCAGGTGGCCATCAGACGGCTGTGGTATTCGTCTTCGATATGACCCGGAACGCGCCCTTCCATCACGCCCCAGCTAATCTCGTTCAGACCCGGCAGTTGCTGGCAGGGAACGCCAAGTTCAATGAACGGTTCAACGGTCTGCACCGTGCGTTTGAGGGCCGATGTATAAACTTTGTTGAACGGAACATGCTGATAGGCCCGAAAAAAAGCTGCGGCCTGCGCCCTTCCCATGTCATTCAGATCGGCGTCAATACCGCTGCCCTGCACTACGCCCCGCCGGTTATAATCGGTTTCGCCGTGGCGAATGAGGTAGATCGTTTTCTGCTGCAATTCTATGTTTTCTAAGGTTGTATATTGCCCGCAAAAATACGCGCAAACCCCTGCATTATGAAAGCCGGAATAGACCTGAGTACCCTTTCCTTTTCCCACGCCGATTCTATCGTCAGACAGCTCGGCATTGAATTTACCGAGGCAGGCGAGGGCTACCTTATTGCCCGGATGCCAGTGGACGGCCGCACGCACCAACCCTTCGGAATCTTGCACGGCGGGGCGTCGGTAGTACTGGCCGAATCGCTGGGCAGCGTGGCTTCATTCCTCATGCTCGACGACCCTATACAGCAGCGGGCGGTGGGTGTGGAGGTAAATGCCAACCACATCCGGTCAGTGCGCGAGGGCTGGGTATATGGCCGCTGTACGCCCATTCACGTAGGCCGCAGTACCCACGTCTGGGACATCCGCATCACCGACGAGCAGCAGCGCACTGTTTGCGTAAGCCGGCTGACCATTGCTGTTATCAACGTTGGGTAGGCATTCTGCTGTTTTCCCGAAAACAACCTACTGCACCTGAATCAACTGCGTGGCTGATACCGCCCGTCCATCGTCGGTTATGCCTTCGATGGTTACGCGCATGGTACGCACCACGTCCGAAAGCGGGAAGCGCACGGATGCCCGCCCTCGCCCGTCGGTTTGCATGAGCGGTTTCCAGTACAGCACGTCACGCCGGTCTATGGGGACGTCAATGGTGGAGGGTAGCGCGTCAATGCCATAATCAGGCACGGAGAAGTCCGGCTGCCGGGACGGGTAGCCAATCAGAGTCAGCGGCTGGGTTGTTTTCTGGAGAGCCTTTGCCGGGCTGGGACTATGTGTGCGGGTGTAAATCGCAATGACGCCGTTAGCGCCCCGAACGCCGTATATACCCGTTGTGCCGCCATTTTTCAATACTTCGATCCGCTCAATGTCGTTCGGGTTGAACATCAACAGTACCGTACCCGATTCATCGCCCATAAGCGGCATACCGTCCATCAAATACAACGGGGAACTACTCCCCGTTATAGTGCCAATTCCCCGGATTATAACGGTATAGCCTCCCTCGCGCTGCCCAACGCTAACGCCCGCCACCCGCCCCCGCATCATCTCGTACAGGTTGGCAAACTGCGGGCCGTTGGGGTCGAAGATCACAGTGGCATCGGCTTCGTTATGCAGACTCATACGTCGGATATCGTCGGCGCGTTCGTCACGTTTTCTGGCCCGTACCGTCACGGCTGCCAACTGCCGGGCCGCGCTGTTGCGGTAGCGTAGTGGGTTGCTCCCCTGCCTCAGCCGGGCCGCTTTCAGTTGAGACTGCAACCCTGGCCAGTTCACAACGGTATCGGCACCAGCACGCAGCCATCCGGCTCCGGGCCGGTCAAATTCGACGTGGGCTTTACTGGGTGCCAGATGCTTGAAATTCCGGTCGGTAAGCTGCATCAGCAGAGACAACGTATCGTCGGCGGCTATGCCCCCCAGCCGGAACCGCCCGCGCTCGTCGGCTCCTGCCGAGCGTAAAAATGAGTTACCCGGTATCGTAGATACCAGCATGAACTGCGCGCCGGGCAGGGGCTGGTTTTTATCGTCCAGAATACGGCCCATGACCGACACACCTCCCGGGCTGGATGGCCCCAGGCTGGATGGCCCCAGGCTGGCATCGGTACCGGTCGTTATCCGCCATTGTTGTCCGCGCAACAGGCTGTCTGTCTGCTGGCGGCTTCCGGTGTTTATGACCGTAATGGCGGGCTTGCTTGTTGTACTGGCCAGATTTCCTGTCAGCAACAAGTGCGTTTGCAGGTTGGCTGTTTCGGTGTCGGCGGGTACCTGATCGGCGTCCGTTATCGAGATTGACAATGCTCCTACGGCGGGTTGCCCATCGTCGTTCAGGGCCACGTTGAGCGTTACGTAGTCGCGGGGGCGGTAGCGGGGCTGATTGGTGGAGAGCAGCACCCGCACGGGCAGAATCCGTTCCGGAATGAACACTAACTGACCAGTTTGCAACTGGGCCGAAGCGTCGTAAAGTTGAACCTGAAGCAACCCGGTGGGTAAACCAACCAACGGCAAACTCACCCGCGCCCCACCGTCCTGCAACAGGAGTTTATGTTGCCCTACCACCTGCCCCCGGCTTTGGATGAGCAGATAAGCTGAGTCTGTCCGCTGCCGGTTGGCACCATCCACCCAAATCAGCAACCGGTTGGTATCGCTCACGGCATCAGCCACCAGCGTCAGACCGTCATACTGGACAGAGTCGCTTTTCGTGGGTTTCCGAAGCTCAGCAGCAGGTGCCAGTATTGTTGTCTCTGCCGGTGTTCGCAGGGTATTGTAAACCAGTAAGGATCGTTCAAAAGCGGGGCGTTTTAGCGGGTCGTCTTCGTCAGTGTACCCCCGCAGTCGGTACTGCCCCGACGCCAGCGAATCGGACCGTCGGAACAGGCCACTCGCCCGCCCATCAACAACGTGCATCCACTGATGCTGCACGAGTTTCCCGCCCGGCGTAAGCAAATCGACCTGTATGGCGGTTTCGCCGATGGGACGCCGGTGGGTGGGCGTATCGAGCAGATATGCACTGAGCCAGAGCTGATCGCCGGTGGCGTAGAGAGGCTTGTCGGTCTGCACAAACAGGGCGGGTGGCAGGTTGGCGAAGGTCTTGCCAAAATTGGTAGCGATGCGTTCCAGCCGGGCATCGGGCGGCAGCAGTTTGCCCTGCGTGGCGAGTGGCGGGCTACCTGCCCTGGCTGGCGATGTACCGTTGTCAGCGTCGGGCTTCCAGTCGGCGGGCAACAGGGTTGAGAGTCGGTCCTGCGCCAGCGACCCCTTCGCTTCCATTCCGTTTGGCAGGGTAATCCAGCCATCGGTTGTGAACTGCATCCAGCCCATCGGAAACGTCAGCTGCGAGTAGGCATACCGGGCATCGCGGTAGGGCGAGAAAGACGACGTAGTGCTCGTATAAAAAACAATCAGCGGGCGGTTGGTAACGAGATTGCGCTCGAATGGCAAATCCCCCCGCCGAATCAGCGAGTCGGGGTTGACAGGCGCAAGTCGCTTTGTTACCCGAATGGCATCCGAGAGTAATGGTACGCTGTTAAAGTTGGCAATGGGTTTGTTTATATCTTCGGCATACACCAGAAAACCGTTTTGCTCATGTGTCCCGTTTACCAAACCGGCCAGTAATTGCCGTATAGACCCGGCGTAGGCCCGCGCCCGGTTGCGCCGGTAGCGTTCAGTCTGCTGCTCAGTATCGGCGGGTATTTCCTCAAACCAGCTCGTACCGCCGTAATAAACAGCCCTCAGCGAGCCATCGAACTGCTGAAGGTCATAGAATAGCCGGTAGCCGAGGGCGCGGTTTTCGATGACAAGCGGCTCGGTAGCGATGGCTTTCAAGTGGCCTTTTTCTTCCGAAAAACTAAGGACAAAGCTGTTGGCAATTTCGCATTGAGGGCCAAACAGATCGCCGAGGAGTTGCCGTCGAAACTGTTTGTAGTGCCGCGCCCAGGTCCGGTCTTTGCTTTTGGCCCGGACCGACACGCTGTTCAGCACCCGGTTGTCGGGTCTGAGCCGGAACGAGAAGCTGCGCGGTTGGGGCCGATCGAGCCGGAGCGTTTGCCGCGCGGTCTGATAGCCCAGAAACGACGCTACGATCTCTACCGTGCCGAGCGGAATGGTCAGCGCGTATTCCCCATTATTATCGGTGGTAGTGCCGCGTGTGGTGCCATTGAGATATACATTGGTAAACGGCAGCGGCTTGCCCTCCTCGTCTGTTACGCGCCCGCTGAGGATTGTGTTTTGCGCGAAAGCCTCGCTGTTCAGTCCGGTTAAGGCAAGCAGTAACAGGGCAAAGTAGAACCATTGACGACGTACCATGTTCGGTTTCTTTATGTTGGCTAAAGTGCTACAGGTCAGACCATTTACAAGGCCTTTTCTTACGAAATCAATTCCATCCGTTCGCCCGAGAACGCTGTGGCCCGCTCGGCAAACAAGACTTTTGTAGCGGCCCATGTTTGGCGAAATAACTCACTCTGTCGGTAGGCTTCCAGCGCGTCGGCATCATCCCACAAACTGTACGTCATACACACGGCGGGGTTATCGGGGTCGCGCAGGAGTTCGAGGTGGCGGTTACCGGGAAAGGCGCGGATGTGCTGCTTCGAGCGGTCGAAGATGGTGTGAAAATTGGGCAGGGCATCTGGACGGAAGGTCATGCGAACAATACGAACAAGCATAATTTTATGATTGCCACTACCGTGGCTGAAAGGTTTTTTTAAGCCCTGAACGGGTCATGCTAAAAATAGGCTATTACCCGCTACTTTTAGCGTTTCATTTTCCATTTTTTGTTGCGCTATGAATTACCGAACATTTGGCCGCACAGGCTGGCAGGTTTCTGAAATTGGGTATGGCATGTGGGGCCTGGCGGGCTGGACCGGCTCCGACAAAGCCGAAGTCCTCCGCGCCCTCGAACGCTCCGTTGACCTGGGCTGTAACTTCTTCGACACCGCCTGGGGCTACGCCGAGGGCATCAGCGAGCAGATTCTGGGCGAATTGCTCAGAACGTACCCTGATAAACAGCTTTACGCAGCCACCAAAATTCCGCCTAAAAACCGCGCATGGCCCTCGAAGCCTGATTTCCAGATCAACGACGTGTTTCCCGCCGATTACATCGTGGAATACACCGAAAAGAGCCTGCAAAACCTCGGCGTGGAAACCATCGACCTGATGCAGTTCCACGTTTGGGAAGACGAATGGGCCGGTCAGGACGAATGGAAACGTACCATCGAAAAACTCACCGAACAGGGTAAAGTTCAGGCCTGGGGCATCTCCATCAACCGCTGGGAGCCGGACAACTCACTCGATACGCTCCGTACCGGCCTGATCGACGCCGTGCAGGTGATTTACAACATCTTCGACCAGAATCCCGAAGATCATCTGTTTCCACTCTGTAACCAAATGAACCTCGGCGTTATTGCCCGCGTCCCGTTTGATGAAGGTACGCTAACCGGTACGTTCACCAAAGAGACGACTTTCCCGGCAAACGACTGGCGGTCCACGTACTTTGTGCCGGAAAATCTCAACAGCAGCGTTGACCATGCCGACGCGCTCAAGCCACTGATTCCCGATGGCATGACCATGCCCGAAATGGCCATGCGGTTTATCCTCAGCAATCCCGATGTTCACACCGCGATTCCGGGAATGCGGCAGATCCGGCACGTAGAAAACAACATTGCCACCAGCGACGGGCGCGGCCTGCCGCCCAAACTCCTACACGAACTGGCAGCCCACCGCTGGGACCGTACCCCTACCGAATGGAGCCAATAGGGCGGGTTAGTATTCCTGCTCCAGCGGATGAACCATGAATTCATCGATGACTACATGTGCCGGGCGGCTGACAATGAACATCATCGACTCGGCCATATCTTCGTTTTTGAGCCAGTTTTTCGAGCTTTCGGCCCCGTGCTTTCCGTGAAAATCGGAATCGACCAATCCTGAATATACGCCCGTCACCTTGATACCAAACGCCCGAACTTCTTTGCGCAATGCACCCGTAAATGCTTCCTGTGCGTACTTACTCGCCGTATATAGCGACCCGCCCGCAAACGTCCGCTTGGCCACGTCCGACGCCACAACTACTACATGACCGGAACCCTGTGCTTTGAGCGTGGGCAGGGCCGCTTTAGTCAGCACAAAGGTGCCTTTTACGTTGGTTGCCATCAGGTCGTCCCACTCCTGAACCGTAATCTCGTCCACGTTTTTAAAGATGCCGTAGCCCGCGTTATTGATCACCACATCGATACGTCCGAAGCGATCGAGGGCGGTTTGCACCACGTTGGCCATGTCGGTTTCTGAAGTTACATTACCCGGTACGGCCACGATATTGGCGTGTTCGGCTTCGAGGGTTTTCAGTTCATCAGCCGAGCGGGCCGTAACAAGTACGTTTGCGCCGTTCTGAGCCAGAAGCAGGGCCGTAGCCCGGCCAATTCCGCGCGACGCGCCGGAGATAATGATAGTTTTGCTGTCGAGATTCATAGAACAAAAGTACCATAATGCTGATCAACCACGTTCGTTGGTAGCCATGAAAAACGCGCTGCTCACGTCCTTATCCTCGCCCATAGGCAAGAGGGCAACCAGATTGATTTCGAATGCGTC
>JBBRUB010000115.1:0-8155 GCA_038248175.1 Cytophagales bacterium
AATCAGTCAGTTAGCTTGCGGGGTCGGTCCCGTTACAGGCCTGACAAGGCATGTTCTGAGAAGCTATGGCCCTATCTTGAGAATATAACTCATTGATTAAAAGAAGATTACTCTACTGAAATCTGGAAGCGACAATTTGATTTGCACCCTCTAAACCCACCACATTTAGTTTGGGGAAAGGCAACGACTCGAAAACGTTAAAATCACTATCCTCGCTCACTAAATAATCGGCATTGATGGAAAGGGCCAAGTCTGCAAACTTGTTATCGTCGGGGTCTGATTCGATGAGTTGCCAGCGGTAGGCTGGTTCAGCAAAAACAACGTTTGGGGACGCGGCTAACTGATGGAGTACTAACTGAGCCGTGTTGAACGAATACGTTTTGGCGAGAATCTCCTAGTATTCGAGCAGGATTTCGGTACTCACGTACCAGGCAAATTTGCCCGCCCGAAAATCAAGATAGAGTTGATAGAACGGACTTCGGGGCGGTATGGATGCCCGCAGACAGTTGGTGTCGATAACGGCGCGAATCATTCGATAGCAAACGTATCGTCGTGCAGCATTTTCCGATAGTCATCATCCGTGTAGCCTTTTTGGGTCGTTACCTCGTTGAGTTCGGCCTGGAGTTTTTGGTCAAAAAAGTCCATCATAAGCTGCCGCAGTTCGAGCGTGTAGGTTTTGTCGAGCTTCTGATCAAATAGCCTTAGTAAGCTGATTTGAAGACTATTAAGGCTGGTTGTTTCAGTTTTCTCCGTAATCATAACGAACAGGTTTGCTTGTCCTTTTTCAACAAAGTTACTCAATTTTCAATAATCAACCCTGCCCCTAATAGGGCAGCAACACAACCCAGGCCACGCCGAAAACCTGTAAACGAGTAGGCAATTTACCTTCAATCCACATTTATTATGAAAGCGTTAAGTATGATTGTCCTGGCCACTATGATGGCTCTAAGCAGCTGCAAAAAAGGGGATGATGCGGCTGTAACACCCGCAACATTGCCTGCCACGCCCACCACGCCCACCACGCCAGCTACGTCTAAACTGAGCTGGGAAAAAATTCCAGGATCATTGAAGCAGGTATCCGTTGGTAAAGATGGTCTCGTATGGGGAGTCAATGTAAACCAGGATGTATTCCGATACACCGGTTCGGGTTGGGAGAACATTAGTGGGAATTTAACAAATGTGTCGGTCGCTTCGGATGGAACCGTTTGGGGAGTCAATAAAGATGATCAGATTTTCCGATGGAAAGGCACGGCCTGGACCGCACACAATGAAATTCCCGGAGCCTTACGAAACATATCGGTTGCTGCGGATGGCACAGTTTGGGGTGTCAACAAAGATGATCAGATTTTCCGATGGAAAGGCACGGCCTGGACCGCACACAATGAAATTCCCGGAGCCTTACGAAACATATCGGTTGCTGCGGATGGCACAGTTTGGGGTGTCAATAAAAACAATCAGATCTTCAAGTGGAATGGCAATAGCTGGGGCAACCCAAAGAATGGTTTGCTAACACAAGTATCGGTTGGTAAAGACGGACTGGTCTGGGGTATTGGTACGAATAATCGTGTTTATCGGCTCAATAGTGCCGGTACAGACTGGGATGATCCCACGCCCGACATGACTTTAACGAACGTATCAGTAAGCGCAGACGGCACTATTTGGGGTGTAAACAATGGTGGTGACATTTTTCGTCTGGTCAATAAATAACCTTTACCTCTCCCCTTTGCCGTGTCCTCACCGCAAAGGGGAGTCAGTATCGGGCCCGCCCGACTTATACGCTCGTTTTTTTTCATTTTTCTCACCTGTAAAATTCTCCACAATCATGACCAATTTATTCGCTCTTCGCAGTACCCGGCAGTGGCTTAGTGTACTGCTGCTTTCCCTGATGGCTACGCTGGCCACGGCCCAAACCATCCGTTACGTGAAACCCGTGGCCACCGGCACGGGCGATGGCTCCAGTTGGGCCACCGCCACCGCCAGTCTCCAGCGTACCGTAGACCGCTCGGCTCCCGACGACCAGGTGTGGGTAGCGGCAGGCTGTTTCCATCCATAAAACCACACCATTCACTTTCCGCACATCATCATGAAAAAAGTTCTTATTCTCTCGCTGCTGAGCATCAGCACGCTGGCCGTTGCCCAGGTGAAAAAAACAACCACGCCAGCCGGAAGGTCTGCGTTAACAGTAGGCAGACCAACCACAAAACCCGCTCCAAAGGCCAGTTTACAAGCCACTGCGCCAGTGGCGCAGACGGCCCCTGCGCCAGCACCCGCACCAGTGGCGGTACCCGTTCAGGCCCGCTCTGACACCCGGCAAAACAGCCGCACGACGGTGGTGCAGTCAGAGCGGACGTATGACTATGGGTCGGTGGTAAAGTTCAATTTTATGGGCCTCATCGTTGGCGGAGTAAACCTCGATTTCGAGAAGCGCGTGGCCCCCCGAACGGCAGTGGTACTCACGGGCGGCATATATCCCTACGGATTGCTGAAAGGAAGCTACCGGCTTGGTGCCGACTTGCGGCAGTACCTCGGCGAGTCGTACGTACCCAAAGGGCTGTTTGTGTCGGCGGGCGGGGTGTATCATTTCATTCCCTACGATAATACCTCGGCAGGGCTGCTTAACCTGCGCGGGTTTGTTGGCTATCAGTTCGTAACGGGTCATGTTACGTTCGAGGTGGCGGGCGGTCCGGCCTACGGCATTATCATCACCGACAGCAAGAACCTGTCCAACGACCAGAGTCGGCTCACCCTTGGGCTGTTGCCCGCCTTCAAAGCCTCCATCGGCTACGCATTCTGACGGCTAACGACTCCGGTTCAGGCATTAATTCAATTCCATAAAACCATCAGAAACAAGGCTTACCCAGTCCATTTTTCCTATCCACGAAAAACAATGAAAACACTACCGGGAGGTTAGGCAGTTGCATCGAGATAAGCGGCAAACTCAGCGATTGACAATCAGGGCGATTTTTGGGAAACCGAGCGAGCGGAGTAGGTTAAAATGTCCGTCGTGACTAACCAGAATTAGACCGAAATCGCCGAAAGCTGATCTTCCAGTTGGGGTAAATTATGCTCAATGACGTACCACAGGATTTGATAATCTACCCCGAAGTAGCCATGAATCAGTCGGTTTCTAAAACTGACAACGCTATGCCACGAAATGTCGGAATGAGCCTGTTGAAAGTCAACGGTGAGTTGGTTTGCCGCTTCACCAATGATTTCAAAATTACGCTCAACAGCCTCAACGGTGCGGCTGTCGGCCATAAATCCGTCGAAGTCAAGCCCAGCGGTATAGGTTTTGATTTTGTTGATGGCCGTAAGTATGTCGGCCAAGAGCAAGGCATTGTTGCGCTTAGACATCGAGTAAATCGGCTTCAATCTGGGCAAAATAAGCCGGTTTGATTCCGTTACGGGATACCAGATCGACAGGCTGGCCGAGGTAGGTCTCCAGGTCTTTGGCCAACTCGAAAAACTGGAAGCCTACCGGCTGGGAAAACTCAACCAGAATGTCAATGTCGCTTTGCGGAGTGTGTTCATTGCGGGCAACTGAACCAAAAAGAGCTAATCGGCGAATGGGATACCGGGCCGACAGGTCTGGTAGCTGACGGTGTAAAACGGCTTTGATTTGGTTCGCTGTTTTCATGGCTTGTGGTGTTCGTTTGTCCAGTCAATCATGGTCTGTTCGGTGAGGTGCTGTTCCTCCCAAACGGTGTCCATAGCTTCGGTCGCTTTTTGGGCAAAGTAGGTACTGAGCAACTGCTTTATTTCGAGAAGCCGCTCGCCGTCGAGGTTGTTGGCGTAGCGTTTCAGAAGCTCCAACTGAAGATTACTAAGCGGGGCTATACGGTCTGTCATTTTTAACAAAGTTACTCAATTTCCATAAACCAAACTTGTCACTAACCGGGCAGCAATACAACTCAGGCCACGCCCCCAAAAGCGTCAATTTAGTAAGCAACCATGTTTCTATCCACAAACCAATGAAAACCATTTCCATTATGCTCCTCGGTCTAATGCTGGCCCTGAGCGGCTGCAAAAAAGGCGACGACACAGATGTGCTACCCAGTAGTACGCTGCCCGCAAATTACAGCAATCAGGGTACGCTGACAGTAAAGAGCAACACCCTTAAAATCTGCCTCTGGGATTGGAGCGTCGTCGATGGCGATGTGATCGATCTGCTGGTCAATGGTAAAAAGTTGCTCTCGAACTATGAGCTAACAGCCAATCAAAAGTGTATCGACGTGAAACTGCCCGATGGCGAAAGCTGGATCGGCATTATCGCGATTAATGAAGGTTATAATCCCCCAGCCTCCCCCCGTGTTGAACTCTCTGACGGAGTCAGTACGCAGGCGTTCGACATTCTGGGCTACATCAGCAAGCCCGGCGGGTACAAAATCGACGTGCGCAAGTAGCCGAACTACCCGTTACGTACCGCCCGCCCCGAAACTGGATAAACCATAATTTCCGGATTCGGGGCGGGTTGGCAACTACGGCGTTCGGTCACGCGTCGTAACTTGCCGACCTAAACCAGACCGCTCTTCATTTTGCCTACTACCCTCATCATTGGCGCGGGCATGGCCGGACTCACTGCCGCCCGCCACCTTGTTCAACGCGGCCACACCGTTACGATCCTCGATAAAGGACGGGGCGTAGGCGGACGCATGGCCACCCGGCGCATGACCGATACCGACCCACCCGCCCGCGCCGATCACGGACTGCCCTACGTAACCCCGCAAACTCCCGAATTTCAGGCATTGCTCGATCAACTGGTGGATGAAGACGTTATGACCCGCTGGCTACCGTCTGACTCTGCCGACACTACCACCTCACCGGGCTATGCCGGAGTTGATGGCATGAACGCCGTAGCCAAACACCTAAGCGACGGGCTGATCGTCCACACCAGCGAAACCGTTGTCAGGATTGGTACGCGGGCAGCGGGCTGGCAGGTAGAAACGGAGTCGGGTAATCTGTACCGGGTTGATAATCTGCTGGTGACAATACCCGCTCCGCAGGCTCTCACGCTGTTGAAACGCAGTGGATTGACACTCTCCGAAGCCGACCATACCGCGCTGCAACAGATTGCGTATCAACCCTGTATTGCCATACTGGCCAGTCTGAATCAAACGAGCCAGATTCCCGCGCCGGGCGTTGTGGTCCCGGCAGACGAAACCGCCCAGCCCACCGGCTTCGACGGACGAACGATGCTGATCGACAATGGACAGAAGGGTATTCCGGGGCCACCAACGGTAACAATTTTGCTAAATGCCGAAGACAGCCAAACCCATTTCGACGATGACCTAAACGCCGTTGGACAGCGCGTATTGACCGGGCTGTCCCGCTGGATTCCGGCGGAGTCGGTCGAGTCGGTTCAGGTGCATCGGTGGCGGTTCAGCCAGCCCTCAACCCAGGTTAATGGCTGGTTTCTTGACGCTAAAATGCCTTTCCCGCTGTTGTTTGGTGGCGATGGCTTTTCAGGGCAGGAACCGCTGCTGTCGCAATGGCCCAACGGCCTGGAAAGCGCGTACTGGTCGGGCCGCAAAATGGCGGAGCGGCTACTGTAGGTTGGTCACTCCTGATCAACCTACTTCATACTCTTCCGGGTTTACCTGCCGGGTGGCTTTGCGGTACGTAACGGTCAGGTCGGGCCAGAGGGTCGTGTTTTTGCCCTGCTCGTTCATGTACCAGCTCTGGCAACCCGATGCCCAGACGGTAGTTTGCAGCCGCTCCTGAATGTCGCGGTTATACGCGGTCTGCGCGTTAGGCTTCACGTCGAGAAACGCGTCCGGCCTGGATTGGCTGGAACCCACTTTATCGAGTAAATCCAGATAACTCAGCACGTAATTCATCTGCGACTCGATCATGTGTACGATGGACGTATGGCCCAGCCCCGTATTTGGCCCCACCAGATACAGCATGTTCGGGTAGCCCGATACCGTGATGCCATAATGCGCTTCGGGACCGGTTTTTGCCCATTCATCGAGCAAAACCCGCCCACTGCGGCCCGTAATGTGCAGATCGCAGATGATGTCGGCGGCTACGAAACCCGTACTGAAAATGATAACGTCGGCGGGGTGTTCCCGTCCGGCTTTGTCGAGGATACCAGTGGGCGTTACCCGGTCGATGGCGTCGGTAACCAGACTGACGTTTGGCCGGGTGAGGGCGGGGAAGTAATCGTCGGAGACCAGCACGCGCTTGCAGCCGAGTTCGTAGCTGGGCGTAGCTTTTTGTCGGAGAGCCGGGTCTTTAATGGCGGCTTCGCGGTGTTTACGGGCAATGAAGGTGGCAATCCTGCGCATGGTTTTGTTGCCCATAAACGACAGCCCGCCTAACTCCTTTGTCCAGTAAATACCCGTCCGATAGGTCTGCCGCAGAGCCGGAATTTTGTTGAACAGCCCCCGTACTCCCGCCGACAGGGCCGCGTCGCGCCGGGGCATGACGTAGGGAGCCGTGCGCTGAAAAACGGTCAGGTGTTCTACCACGGGGGCAATGGCCGGAATGATCTGAATGGCACTGGCCCCCGTACCCAACACAACTACGCGCTTCCCCGTCAACGCTGCCGATGTGTCCCATTCCGACGAGTGAAAAACCTGCCCGGCAAAGGTGTCTATGCCCGGCAGTTTCGGTACGCTGGGGCGGTTGAGTGGACCAATGGCCCCGATCACGACATGAGCCGTAGTTACGTTTCCGGCGCGGTCGGTGAGGGTCCAGCAGCCCGTTTCTTCCGAAAATTCAGTACGGATAATCTCAGTGTTGTAGAGAATCTGTGGCTCCAGATTGAACTGCCGGACCGTATTTTTGAGGTAATCCAGAATTTCGGGCTGGGGCGAATACTTCCGCGACCAGTTGGGGTTGGGCGCGAACGAAAAGGAATACAGATGCGATGGTACGTCGCACGCGCAGCCGGGATAGACATTGTCGCGCCAGGTACCGCCAACCTCAGCGGCCCGCTCAAAAATCACGAACGAATTGCGCCCGCTTTGTTTGAGCCGGATGGCCGCGCCCAATCCCGCGAACCCGGCCCCGATAATAGCAATCTCCACATTGGTCATGGTAGTAAAGATACGACTCCGATCAGCTATTTTTACCCCGACAAACCCCATCACTATGCTACGTTACCTACTTACTACTGCTTTTGTGGCCGTACTTGCCCTGAGCAGCTTTCTCATTGACCCAAACCCCGCTGCTCCCGGCAAATCTGCCTCTGGCAAAAGTGCCCGCGAAAATTACACCGCCTATTGCTCATCCTGCCACGGCGAAAAAGTAGAAGCTTTTGTGGACCGTAAATGGAAACACGGCAACGAAAAGTCCAACCTGATGGCCAGTATTACGGGGGGCTATACCGACATGGGCATGCCCGCCTGGAAAGAGGTACTCAGCCCCGCCGAAGTTGATGCTATGGCCGACTTGATTCTGGAAAGCCTGAAAGACGTGGAAAAATACAAATTTGCCAGCAAGCCTATGTCAAACGTTTTCTTGTCCGACGGTCAGACAGTGCGTTTAGATACGGTGGCAAGCGGATTGAAATCGCCCTGGGGACTGGCGTTTCTGCCCGGTGGCGACATGCTCGTGACTGACCGTACCGGCGAGGTTTATCGCGTGGACAAAGCCAATCAAAAAACCAAACTCACCGGCGCACCCGAAGCACTCGTAGTAGGACAAGGCGGTCTGCTTGACGTGGCCGTGCACCCCGATTTCGCCAAAAACGGTTTTGTTTATCTGTCGTATTCAGCGCATAAAATGGAGGGCGATCAGAAACTCTCGACTACTGCCGTGATGCGGGCCAAACTCGTAGGCAATGACCTGACCGCGCCAAAAACCATTTTTGAAGCCCTGCCTTACGCCAAAACGCGCCACCACTACGGCTCGCGGCTGGCATTCGACAAAAAAGGTTACCTCTACGTGTCGGTCGGCGACCGGGGCAGCGAGAAAGAAAATCCCCAGCAACTCGACCGCGACGCCGGGAAGATTCACCGGATCATGGACGATGGCCGTATTCCTGCCGACAACCCGTTTGTGAACGACAAAAAAGAACGCCGGTCGGTTTTCTCCTACGGCCATCGCAATCCGCAGGGCATGACCCTGAACCCCGCCACCGGTGCCATCTGGACCCACGAACACGGCCCGCGCGGGGGCGACGAGGTGAACATCATCCGCAAAGCCGCCA
>JBBRUB010000116.1:0-8124 GCA_038248175.1 Cytophagales bacterium
GTCAGCTACTCGCGTAACCGGCTGTTTTCGCCTACGCCAGTCTACATCTATGCGAGTAGCGAAAAGACGGTAGCCGACTTCAATAGCGGCCTGCTTACGCCCTATTTTAACGCCTTAAAACAATCAGCATCACCCATTAAATCACAGTAAACCAATGTCACAATTAACCGAAATAACCAGCATCAAAAAGAAATTCCAGAAACTACTGGAAGAGATTGGCAACGCCCGCGAAGCCGTGGATCACAAACGCGATTGGTGGGAAGGCAAAAGCGAAACATGGCAGGACAGCGACGCTGGCCAGGAGTGGGACGCCTACCTGACTGCTTCCGAAACGCTCTTGGAAGAGTTGGAAAACATTGACACCACGGATTTAGACTAACAAAAACGCCCCGGAGACGGCAGCAACCGTTCCGGGGCATAACTAAACTAATTAACCCATTTGCTACGAAGCCATGAACTTCACAACCACCTATTTTGGCCGGAAACCCGCCAACAAACTCGAAGCGCATCTACTGGAGACCGCGCAAGCCTGGTGCAAACTTGACGCAATCTTCTGGCTCGACGGCGAAGAAACCCGTCAGGTCCACACCCTTCAAGACTTCCTGACCGCGCAACGTCGGGAAAAGGAACTGTATTGTCAGGATCACCCGCGCAGCCGTCCCGACTCTATCAGCATTGCTTTGCACACCGCAGCACATCCGCGAGTGTGGGCAGACTTCGACAGCATTTGCATCAGACCCACAGCGGGCGATCCGTCAACTACGTTTTTGATCCGAGAAACCCCCAACCAGCAATGAATTGGCCGCTACCGTACTTAATCGCAGCCACAGTAACCGTGTTGGTGCTACTGCTAATCCTGATCTCCATGATGGCGGGGCCGTACCTGCGCCGGAAGCTGAAAGCCCGACGCCACAACCGAAAGGTAAACGATTTGTTACGCCATATTCCTGGTGGCGCAACACCCAAACCAGCAACTACGCCTGCATCATTGAAAAAAACACGGTAGTGGGCGGTGGGGAAATTCGCACCGTAAGCATAGCCCTGCTTGCTATTGGCAACTCCAACCCGATTCTAATGCTCATCGAGGACTTTTGGGCGAAGGTAGATGCTGGCATCTACGAGGAAATCACCTTCAAATAAACACGTTATGATCTGGCACCAACCGTACATAGTCCCGGCCAAAGGAGTCATTGACGCTTATAAAGACCTTATGGACCGCAAGCAATGCCTGGTCGTGGTGCAGCACGTCGGCAAACGCTGGTTCATCCGTCGGTTCTGGATCAACCACTTTGGCGGGGGCAAAACGCACAATTACATCCTGCCAGCTGGTGACGATTCATTCGCCCGCACGGGCCGGTTTGTTATTACCCTGGCTGACTGGAAAAAGATTTTAGCCAGGAGCGAAAATCTGTCTGACGCGGTGGCTACCGTCGATGTGCATGAGTGGCGGTACGAAGCCAGTGGTGGTCCACTTCGGTATCACGAACTGCCCGTGCTATGCCCCGGTGTTCGGGTTGAACTGGTGAAGCCTGCCGAGCCGATCACCGATCCGCTGACGGTGGTGGTCCAAACGGGAAAAGGGCAACGGTTTGTGGTGTACTACGATCAGCTAACCCTACTTGACCCATGACTTATGCCAATGAACCCCGATGATTACGCGCCCAACTGGAACGAGATCAGTCAGCGCATCCGCACCATCCGGGCGGGCAACGTCTGCGAACGGTGCGGAGTCGAGAACCACGCGATCATTCACCGACACGGCAGCAATGGCGAGTATAACCTGGCCACCGACGACGAACTGAGCCAACTCAAGAAACTACGGGAGGTAGAACGCTGGGGTATTTGGCGGTGTCTGAATTACCTGCGCCTGACGAAAATTATTCTGACCGTAGCCCACCTCGACCGCGACCGGACCAACAACGCCGATAGCAACCTGGCCGCGCTTTGCCAACGCTGTCACCTCGGCCACGATATGACCCAGCACGTGCGCAACCGCAAATACGGACGCCACCACGACCGCGAACACCAATTAACCGTAGAGCTCAATCACAAAAGCAATGGACCTAACACTTAGGGAATTAAGATGTCCTGCCTGCGGATCAGAAATGGAGTCAGGCAACACAACAATATCTCAGGATGTGCAGATGGTTAAACGGTGTACGTCCTTCTCCAATGTCCTTCGCCTGTGGCTCAACAAACTTGTCTGATATAGCCACGTGGCCATTTGACATACGCGCACTACTATAACTACCGTTGTCGGCAGTTATAGGCCCGGTCCCGGAATAACACCATACAGTCGTTACAGAAAAGCCCTCCCTGCGAGGGCTTTTTTTGTGCCGCGCCGAGTTGGCGTTTGGTTTCCGACACCTTTTGACTATTTACAGGGGAAAAGTTTGTAATTCTGTAATGATACCAACGGGAAACGTTTAAAATCCTGAAATTGAGCAGATTACAGAATTACAAATAAATAATTCTTTGTAATTTTTGATAAAGAAATTACAAATCTTTGTAATACTTAGGGGCCAAGAAGGGCTAAAAACCAGATAGTTAGACTGCTTACAAATCAAAATCAGCCCCTTACAGAACCAAAAAAAGATTTGCAAGGGGTTAACCCGCTGTTTATCAACGGTATGGCAAGCCATTACAGAATTACAGTGAAAACCCGGCTTCCAGCCAACACGTGTTGACAATGGAGCATGGCGCGTTGGCGCAACCCGGCCCAAAATGACCAGAAATGAACCGTAACTCACCCCGCAGCTGCCGATACTGCCCCGGAAAAACACAAAAAAGCCCCCGCCAGTGTTGGCAGGGGCTTTCGTAACCACAGGTTTACGTATTGCTGGGGCTATCTAATGCGGTCGATTAGCTTCATGGCTTCGGAAAAGGCGGTATCGAACACCGCTACATTGTTCAGGTCGCGATAATAGCCGCCGAGGTGGAAGATTTCGTACACGTCGTTGTAGGACGCCAGGGCTTTCTTATCCAGTCTGCCCAACTGCGTCCGGTAGTAGGATTCGTTGGCGTTGGTCTTGGGTTTGGCCACGTTCCGCTGCCGCAGCCACTCATCCATGGCGAGCAGTACGCCGAGATAGGCCACGCCCGACGCCGTTTTGACGTACTTCGGGTCTTTGTAGTGGCCGTTGGTTTTACCCGCCTGTTTGAAGTGGGCGCGGGCATTATCCATGTAGCGCAGGCTCTCCTGGTAGGGCGTCAGTCCGTTCAGGCTGGGCGCATCGTCGGCAGGCAGTAGCTTATTTTTCATTTCGCTTTTGGCTTTTCAGGTTGGGTTAATCCATTTCTCAGCACTTCAAAGTAAATATCTTTGAGGTTCATTTTCCCATTAGAAGACTGTCTATCTAACTGTATCTGCCTGATTTTAAGGTGTATATCGTTAGGTACATCTAAGAAGACTTTAGTTGTTTCCATGTGTATTAATGTTTATGACAAAAATATATCAAATAATACTTGTTTCAAACGTAGTAATAAATAATGTTACCCAAACACGCCGGGTGTTACCGCTTTGTGCGTATAATCGCCAAACCAAACAAACCAATGTCTAAGAAAACCATTACTTCATTTGTTGCCGGTATGCTCATCACTGGCCTGTTCGCTTTCACCGCCAGTGAGTACCAGGTACGTAAGAATACTGCCGAAGTCGATCAGTCTGAGGGATTGTACATCTTTCACCAGTCCCGCCCTGTGCAGGAATACGAGGTGCTGGGCGTAATGAAGCCGGGTGTCGTTACGATGAACAACAAGTACGAAACCCTGAGAAACAGCATGGTTAAACGCGCCCGAAAGGAGTACCCGAAGGCAGATGCCGTTATAATCAATGACGAGGGTGACAAAGCCGACGTTGTTAAGTTCAAATAACGTTTCAACACATCACAAAAAAGCCCTGACCAGCAACGGTCAGGGCTTTTTTGTGGGCTATATTCCGGTCAAACGGCCATCGTTTGTTTGTAACCCAACATGGCCAGAATCTCATGCTCTTCGTAGCCGTAGTACCTGGCTACTTCCCGCACCGTCAGCAGCCTGCGTTCGCCCAGGTTATAGGCCGCATGGATAATGGTGTACTCTTCATACGCCCGGTTTCGGCTAAAACAATTCATAATGCGCAAGAAATCTTTGCGACGAATCAGCATAGGTACGGTTGGGGACATCGGGCGAAACGTGTGTCACCGACGCTTCGATAGTAAAACTATGAAGATTTAACTTAACTCCTTATTTATCCCAATATGTCCCGTCTTTATCACAAAAAAGCAAAGTAAACACAACTATTCACCCGTAATTCCAACGTTTTCCACTGTTTATCTTTTGTCCCGATTGCTCAGACCTGCCGTTTTCGGGTCAGCTAATCTTGTGGCGGACATCGGGTTGGAGTACGGGCGGTAAAAGTGTCACAGCTGCCCTCTCCCAGCCTGGCAGACGGCACACATGGAGAAATGGGCTAAATGGGGTTTAGGCTTGGTAGGCGGGGGCTTCGCGCTTTCGTCGTTCCTGAACGTAAGTCGGTTAAGCAGGTTCTCGAAGGAGTTTCAACTGCTTACAACCGTCCGGGTTCATGCGGTCACGTTACAGTCGCTCACGCTGGCGGTTGACATCGTGTTCAAAAATCCCACCGACGCCAGAGTCACGCTCAAGCACCCGACCGTCTATCTCTACGACCAGGATCCGTCCAAAGTCAAGCCCTTGCCTACGCCAATACAAACCAGCGTCGTTCAGGGCGATCAGTACGCCATCAAACCCAACAGCGAGACCCCCATCAAGCCGGTCTATATCAAGCTGTCCTACTTCGATTCAACATTTCTGGGAGCGGCTTATACCATTTTGAAGTCTTACCTCGGTGGCCAGCCCATTACGCTCTGGGTTCGTGCGCTCAGCCAGGTCAATAAGACTATTCCCATCACGCAGGTGCAGTCATTCACGCTCAACTCTAAAAAGAAAGCGTAATGGTCGCTCGTAAAGCCCGCACTCTCAAATCCGGTCACGAGTTCGACCAGCTGATTACCCGCTCTCTGTGCGGGTACTTGGTACGGCGTGACGATGCCGACGTGGACGATACCCTCAAGCTGATGCAGGAGGTGATCGGAAAAACGCTGGCACAGACCAAAAAACTCGCACCCGTGCTGCGCGGCCACAACCTGCGCGATACCTGCCGAAACATCTGGAATTGGGTCTATCAGCACATTCAGTACGCCGAAGACCGTAAAGGCCATGAGGAGATCAGGCACCCCGCCCGCATCTGGGCCGACCGGAAATCCGGTGTCGATTGTGACGACTACTCGGTGATGATCTCCTCTCTTTTAACTCACCTCGGCATCGCGCATAAACTGCGAATGACCGACTACGGGAAAGGATGGCAGCATATCTACGTCGTGGTGCCGGTCAGCGGCCAGACTGGACCGAAACTCGATCAGAACAACCGTTCGGCTTACATCACGCTCGACTGCGTAACCGATCAGTTCGACCACGAAGTACACTACACAAAAAATCGTGACATCGCTATGACGCTCAATGAATTAAGTGGCTTTTCGGACTACGGCCCGGTGGGAACCCTGGAAGGAGCCAAAGCCCGCGCCCGCCGTGCGGCCCGCCAGGCCAGCACTAAAATCGGCGAAAATGGCCTGCCGCAGCGCAAGACCAAAGTGGGTAAGTTTGCCCAGAAAGTAACGAGGGGCGTTGCCAAAGTAGCCGCGAGTCCGGTGCGTCTGGGCATTCTGGCCTGGATGAAGCTGAACGTCAAAAAAGCCGCACAACGGTTGCGTATTGCCTACGCAACGCCCGAACAGGCCGCAAAAATGAGGTACAGCCCTGATGCCCACGCCAAAGTGAAGAGCGTCCTGGTAAAGCTGCAAAACACCTTCGTCAAAGTGGGCGGTAACGCGCAGGCACTTAAAAACGCCATTCTGAACGGCAAGGGCAACAAAGACAAAGCCATTGCCGGATTCTTTGGCCTGGGGAGTCCCGGCCCCGACGATGAATTCTTAGCCGCCCTCGATGGCTGGCCCGAATACGACCACTACAACGCCCGCCCGCTCGGTTCGTTGGGGGAATTAGGTGTTGTCGGCGAAGCCAGCATAGCCGCAGCTACGGCGGTAATGAGTATAATCCTCAAACTGCTCAACCAGACCGGCCCCGATATGGCCGCTCCATCTGAGGATGAATATGCCGATGAAGAAGGAGTAGAAGGGCTGGGCAAGGTGGCCGCTGCCAGGCGGGTCAAGGCTGTGAAAAAACGGCAGACAACGAAGGGCAAGGCAGTATCGCCGAAAATGCAAAAGGCCGTAAAAAGGGCGGATAAGGTAATCGAAGCGGCCCCCAGGTCAATCATTTCTACCCCGGCCAGAATCGCTGTCCAGGCCCAGAAACTGGCACTTCCGACTACGTTACCCGGTCTGACGCCCCAGGGAGCCATGCCAACGGTGGCAAAGCCAGTCAATAAGACGGTGGCCAGAACAGTAAAGAAAGCCACGAACAAAGCGGCTCGTGTGGCCAAACGCGCTACCAATAAAGCCGAGGGTAAAGGCATATTCCGAAAGATCGGTACGGAGGTTAAAAGCGTCGTAGATAAGCGGAAGGCTAAACGTGTGGTAAAGGCCAACGCCAAAGCCATCAAAACGGCCCAGCAGCAGGGAGACGCCCTCACCGCCGAAGCACTCAAGCAGCAGAATGCACAGATTGTGCGGGAAGCCGTCAACGTCAATCCCGCTCCAGATTCCAACACGGGCGTAGTACGGCCAGCGCAGAAGCCTGGCAATATAATTGACTCCGATCCGATTGGCGATGACGAACCGGAGTATGTACCGTCGGTTCCCACTGCCCAGAAATCGATACAGCAAGCGAACGTTAGTAGCCAGGCCGACGCTGCCGAACGTATCCAGAAGACAGCTGAGCGTGTTGCATCAACGACCAGCCAGGCCCGTAAACTCTACGATGTTACGTCTGACGTATTGCAGCAGACAACCGGCAAGACACTGCCTAAACTACGGTCGGTCCAGCCTAAAGACGATGATGGTTTCTCTCCCTTTGAAGACGTAACGACCAAAGTGGGTCAGGCAAAGGCGGACATTGCCGAAGCTGACGATAGCCTGGTTCCTGACGTGATCGACCTTACTGGGCCGAAACAGGCAAACGTCGGCCTGATGGTCGGTATCGGTGTGGGGGCGTTGCTCCTGGGTAGTATGCTATTCGGCAATAATAGCCAGGCACAGCCAACGTATAGCCGTACCCGTTCGTATGCTCCCCAGCGTTCACGGGCATTGGCCGGAACGCACAAACGGAAAGCAGCCAAACAGCGGTCGCGGTCGCTCAGTGGCTTTGCGGCCATTCCTCTGCAATAGTTTCTCGCTTTATCCAGAGTGCCTTTCTCTTTTTTTTCAACCAATCAATTCAATTCTAAAACAATGGCAGCAAAACGCAGAACCAGACGCAAACCAGCCAAACGGCGGTCGCGGTCGCTCAGCGGCACCCCGGACTTCAAAACCAACCGGATCAGTGCGCATTCGGTCCTCAATGACATGGCCAAACCCATCGCCATCGGTGCGCTCGGAGCCGCAGCTGGCTACTTCGCCGGTAAGGGCAAAAACCTCATCGTAGCGGGCGTTGGTGGCCTGGCCGCAATCGCAATGGGCAAGGCAGATATGGTCATGCCCGCCATCATCGGCTGTGCTGTGGTGGTGCCACCTGCCGCCGTATCCACGACAGTCAAAGGCTTTGAGGGTCTCGACGGGCTGAAAGATTTTGTCAGCACCGGCACTAACCGGTCTAAGGGCTACCTCAAGTCGGTCCTTAGCAACGCCGGACTACAGAGCGTAGCTGACAAAATCCCTGTTTCGGGCCTGTACGGTCTGGACGGCGATTACGATCAGGACGTGTACGATCAGGGTTACATGGCCGGTATCGGCGATCTGGCCGCGCTCGATGGGGACGACGAGGGTGACTACGAAATGAACGGCTACCTGCTGGCCGCTGGTGGCAGCAAACCCCGCTCGTGGACTGCCGCCATTGCGCAGGGCATGGGCATGTAAAGAGATTGGCTGGGAATACATCCCAGCCAGTTTTAGCACAACACAGTAACACCTTTCTCTTTTTTTTTCAACCAATTCAATTACACAAGTACCA